>NZ_JAOEDV010000021.1:0-63377 GCF_029837545.1 Stenotrophomonas sp. GD04024
ACACCGCTTGCAGCTTCCCGGGCAACGTTCCCGTGGGAGTGCACCGTGCGCAACCTGATTACCGACTACCTGGGCGTCCATGCCCAGGCCATGCCGTTGCGCGAACAGCGGATGAAGCTGATCGCCAGCAACCTCGGCAATGCCGATACGCCCGGCTACAAGGCCCAGGACCTGGACTTCGACGCCGCCCTGCGCCACGCCCAGGGGCAGGATGCCAACGGCCTGATGGCCACCACCCACGAACAGCACTACGAGATCAGTAGTGGCCTGAACCCGTTCCAGATCGCGCGCGAGGGCGTACAGCCCAGCCTGGACGGCAACACCGTCGACCCGGATGCCGAGCGTGCCGCCTATGGCCGTGCCGCGCTCGAGTACCGCGCCTCGCTCAGCTTCGTCGAGAGCAAGGTGCGTTCCATGCTGACCGCGATCACGGGGCAATAAGCCATGAGCAACCTGCCGATCTTCGACATCGCCGGCTCCGCGCTGCAGGCGCAGTCGGTGCGCATGAGCACCATCGCCTCCAACCTCTCCAACGCCGACACCGTCGCCGGTTCCGCCGACGCTGTGTACAAGCCGCTGGAGCCGATCTTCCAGGCCGTCACCAGCAAGAACGATCCGAACATCACGTCGGTGAAGGTGAAGGAGATCACCCAGAGCGAGGCCGCGCCCATCAAGCGCTACGAGCCCGGCCATCCGCTGGCCGACGCCGACGGCTACATCTACCAGCCTGATGTCGATCCGGTGGCGCAGATGGTCAACCTGATCTCGACGTCGCGCAATTACCAGGCCGGCGTTGAGATGTTGACCACGGCCAAGGAACTGGCGCTGGCCACCCTGACCATGGGCCGCTGAGGCCCGCAGTACCGGATACCGCCATGACCACCTCCGTCAACAACCAGACCAACCAGGACGTCTACGCCGCGCTCGGCCTGAACGCTCCGAACAGCAACGCCACGAAAAAGAAGAACACGCTGGACCAGGCGGACTTCCTGCGGCTGATGACCGAACAGCTGCAACACCAGGATCCGCTGAAGCCGATGGACAACACGCAGATGGTCGCGCAGATGGCGCAGATGTCGACCGTGCAGGGCATCACCGATCTGAACAAGACGGTGAAGGGCTTCCAGGAGTCGATGGCCAGCGACCAGGTGCTGCGTGGTGCGGCGCTGGTCGGCCACCAGGTGCTGGTGCCGTCGGAAAAGCTGGTGCTGGAGAAGGAAGGCAGTGTTGAAGGCACGGTCGCCGCACCCTCGGCCGGCATCATCACCGTGGACATCACCGATGCCAATGGCACCAAGGTCACCTCGCTGAGCGTGGAGGCCAAGGCTGCCGGCGAAACCGCCTTCCAGTGGGACGGCAAGGACGCCAACGGCAAGCGCATGGAACCCGGCAAGTACAGCGTGGTGGCCAACCACGTCGACACCGCCGGCAAGAGCACCAAGCTGTCCACCTACGTGCAGGCCCCGGTGGAAAGCGTGACCGTCGGCTCCGACGGCCTGTACCTGAATCTCAAGGGCCTGGGCACGGCCCCGATCGACTACGTGCTCCGCGTCAGCTGAGCCGCACATCCCGCACTTACCAGGAGCATCCCATGGGCTTCAATGTCTCGCTGTCCGGCATCAATGCCGCCAACTCCGACCTGAGCGTCACCGCCAACAACGTCGCCAACGTCAACACCACCGGCTTCAAGGAGTCGCGCGCCGAATTCGCCGACCTGTTCTCGGCCACCGGCTACGGCCTGTCGAAGAACGCAGTGGGTTCGGGCGTGCGCGTCTCCAACGTTGCCCAGCAGTTCAAGCAGGGCCACAACGAACAGACCGGCCGCAGCTTGGACATGGCCATTTCCGGTGAGGGCTTCTTCACCATGAACATGAACGGCACCCGCGTGTATTCGCGTGCCGGCAACTTCCAGACCGATGCCTCCGGCTTCGTGGTCAATCCGCAGGGCGCACGCCTGCAGGTGTTCGCACCGAATGCCGACGGCACCAACTTCGATTCCGGCCGCATCGTCGACCTGCAGCTGCTGACCACCGACAGCGCGCCGAAGCAGACCAGCGAAGTGAAGGTCGGCTTCACCCTGCCGGCCAACGCCAAGCCGCCGACCGTCGCCACCTTCGACCCGACCGACTCCAACACCTACAACCACTCCAGCGGCGGCATCACCGTGTACGACTCGCTGGGCGTGAGCCACATCCAGGTCTCGTACTTCGTCAAGGGCGCCAACCCCAATGAGTGGACCGTGCGCAATTACGTGGACGGCCAGCCGGCCGGCACGCCGACCCCGGTCACCTTCGACAACAGCGGCAAGCTGACCGCACCGGCGGACGGCAAGGTCAGCCTCGGCACCTTCACCCCCAACACCGGCGCCGGCCAGTTGAACATGACGCTGGATATCACCGGCTCGACCCAGTACGGCGAGAAGTTCGCCCTGCGCAACACCCAGCAGGACGGCTATGCCGCCGGCAAGCTCAACGAGATCACCGTGTCGGAGACCGGCGTGGTCTACGCACGTTACTCCAACGGTGCCGACAAGCCGCTGGGCCAGGTCGCGCTGACCACCTTCAACAACCCGCAAGGGCTGGAGTCGAAGGGCAACAACCTGTGGGTGGATACCTTCAGCTCGGGCACGCCGCGTACCGGCATGCCGGACACCTCCAACCTCGGCAAGATCCAGGCCGGTTCGCTGGAAGCGTCCACCGTCGACCTCACCGAGCAGCTGGTCAACATGATCACCGCGCAGCGCAACTTCCAGGCCAACGCGCAGATGATCACCACCCAGGACCAGATCACCCAGACCGTCATCAACATCCGTTGATGAGCTGCTGACCCTGCTACGGAACTCCCCGCATGGATAAAGCCCTTTACGTGGCGATGACCGGTGCCCGCGCCTCCCTGCAGGCGCAGGGTACGCTCAGCCACAACCTCGCCAACTCGGACACCCCCGGCTTCAAGGAAGCGCTGGCCAACACCGAAGCCTTCCCGATCCGCGGCCCGGGCTTTGCCTCGCGGGTGGATGCGCTGCACGTCGACGCCGGCTTCAACCGCCGGCCCGGCGCGCAGCACATCACCGGCAAGCCGCTGGACCTTGCACTGCAGACCGGCACCTGGCTGGCCGTGCAGTCCAGCGATGGCAGCGAAGCCTATACGCGCGGCGCTGCACTGTCGGTCACCCCGAACGGCCAGCTGGTGACCTCCAGCGGCCGCCCGGTGCTGGATGACAACAACAATCCGATCGCCATTCCGCCCTACCAGGCGATGGAGATCGGCGCCGACGGCACGATCTCGATCATCCCGCAGGGCGAAGGCCCGCAGACCATGGCCCAGGTCGGCCGGATCAAGGTCGTGCAGGCCCCGGACGAGCGCCTCGGGCGCGGCCTCGATGGCCTGTTCCGCAACACCGACCCACAACAGCCGTTCGCACCCGCACAAGGCACCGCCGTGCACAGCGGCCAGCTGGAAGGCAGCAACGTCGATGCCGCCGGTGCACTGGTGCAGATGATCCAGCTGCAGCGCCAGTACGAAATGCAGGTGCAGGTGATCAAGCACGGCGACGACAACGCGCGCAGCGCCAACAGCCTGCTGCGCCTGGGCAGCTGACGGAATTCCGGCGCCGCCCGAGCGCGGCGCTGGCACACCGCTTGCAGACCCGCTACCAAGGGCCGCATCGCGCGGCCGGTTCCACCAGACAGGACACCGAAGATGAACCAGGCATTGTGGATCGCGAAAACCGGACTGGATGCGCAGCAGATGCGCATGTCGGTGGTTTCCAACAACCTCGCCAACACCAACACCACCGGCTTCAAGCAGGACCGTGCCAGCTTCGAGGACCTGCTGTACCAGCAGGTGCGCCAGCCCGGCGGTTCCTCGTCGGCGCAGACGCAGCTGCCGACCGGCCTGCAGCTGGGTACCGGCGTGCGCGTGGTGGCCACCGCCAAGAACTTCGAACAGGGTGGCCAGCAGCAGACCGGCCGCGCCCTGGACGTGATGGTCAACGGCCGCGGTTTCTTCGAGGTGCAGATGCCCGACGGCAGCTCGGCCTACACCCGTGATGGCTCGTTCAAGATCAACCAGGACAGCGAGCTGGTCACCAACAGCGGCTATCCGGTGCAGCCGGGCATCCAGATTCCCGAAGGCGCGCAGTCGGTGACCATCGGTACCGACGGCACCATCAGCGTGAAGATGGCCGACGGCGCCGCCTCGGTGGAAGTGGGCGCGTTGACCCTTACCGACTTCGTCAATCCGGCCGGCCTGCAGGCCCGCGGCGAGAACCTGTTCCTGGAGACCACCGCCTCCGGCCCCGCACAGAACGGCAACCCTGGCCTCAACGGCCTCGGCACTGTGGTGCAGGGCGCGCTGGAAGGCAGCAACGTCAACGTGGTGGAAGAGCTGGTGTCGATGATCGAAACCCAGCGCGCTTACGAAATGAACGCCAAGGCGATCTCCACCACCGATTCGATGCTCGGCTATCTCAACAACAAGCTCTGACCGGCCCAACCGGGAAACCGCCATGTCGCCCATTTCCACCTTCGCCCGCACTGCCCTCGCCTGCGCCGTGGCCGCCCTGCTCGGTGGCTGCGTGATCGCCGGCGACGTGCGCCCCTACGCGGCGATGGCGCCGATCCAGCCGATCATGCCGCCGCAGGCCGCGCCGACCGCCGGTGCGATCTACGCTGCCGGCCCGACCCTGCAGCTGTATTCGGACCGTCGCGCACGCGACGTCGGCGACCTGTTGACCATCACCCTGCTGGAAAACACCACCGCGCAGACCAGTGCCAACACCGCCACCAACAAGGAGTCGAACCTCAACCTGGGGACGCCCTCGATCCTCGGTGCGCCGGTCACCCTGGGCGGCAAGGACATCCTCAGCGCGTCGGCCACCGGCAAGCGTGATTTCACCGGCAAGGGCAACAGCGCGCAGAGCAACCGGCTGCAGGGCAGCGTCACGGTCACCGTGGTGCAGCGCCTGCCCAACGGCAACCTGGTCGTGCAGGGGCAGAAGAACCTGCGGCTGAACCAGGGCGACGAACTGGTGCAGGTGCAGGGCATCGTGCGCCCCGGCGACATCAGCCAGGACAACACCATCCCCTCCAGCCGCGTGGCCGAAGCCCGCATTGTCTACGGCGGACGCGGCCCGGTCGCGCAGTCCAACGCGATGGGCTGGTTGAGCCGCTTCTTCAACTCCGGCCTGACGCCGTTCTGAGTATGGCCATGAAAGCTCTCTTCTCTTCTACGTGGCAGCGACGCATCGCGTCGCTCTACGGATCATTCTTCCTCCTGCTGGCAATGGCTGCGCCGGCCAGCGCCGAGCGCATCAAGGACCTGGCCCAGGTCGGTGGCGTGCGCGGCAATGCGCTGGTGGGCTACGGCCTGGTGGTGGGCCTGGATGGCAGCGGTGACCGCACCAGCCAGGCACCGTTCACCGTGCAGAGCCTGAAGAACCTGCTCGGCGAGCTGGGCGTCAATGTGCCGCCGAACGTCAACCCGCAGCTGAAGAACGTGGCGGCGGTGGCGATCCATGCCGAACTGCCGCCGTTCGCCAAGCCGGGCCAGCCGATCGACATCACCGTGTCCTCGATCGGCAATGCGGTGTCCCTGCGTGGCGGCTCGCTGCTGATGGCTCCGCTGCGCGGTGCCGATGGCCAGATCTACGCGATCGCCCAGGGCAACCTGATCGTCGGCGGCTTCGGTGCGCAGGGCAAGGACGGTTCCCGCGTCTCGGTGAACGTGCCCAGCGTCGGCCGCATTCCCAACGGCGCCACGGTTGAACGTGCCCTGCCCGATCCGCTCGCCAATGGCGGCGACATCACCCTGAACCTGCACAACAACGATTTCACCACCGTCTCGCGCATGGTCGCTGCACTCAACAACGCCTTCGGCGAGGGCGCGGCGCGTGCCGTCGATGGTGTAACCGTGGCGGTCACCGCACCCACCGATCCCGGCGCGCGCATCGGCCTGCTGGCACGCATCGAGAACCTGGAGCTGGCCCCGGGCAGCGCGCCGGCCAAGGTGGTGGTCAATTCGCGCACCGGCACCGTGGTCATCGGCCAGCAGGTACGGGTCGGCCCGGCCGCGATCTCGCATGGTTCGCTGACGGTGACGATCCAGGAAAACACCAACGTCAGCCAGCCCAACGCCCTGTCCGGCGGTCGCACCGTGGCCAGCCCGCAGTCGACCATCACCGCCACCAACGACGGCAGCCGCATGTTCAAGTTCAGCGGCGGCACCACCCTGGACGAAATCGTGCACGCGGTGAACGCAGTGGGCGCGGCGCCGGGCGATCTCATCGCGATCCTGGAAGCCCTGAAGCAGGCCGGCGCGCTGAGTGCCGAACTCGAGGTGATCTGACATGCGCATCAATCCCGCATTCGATCTGCACCCGGCGCAACAGAACGATCCGGCCAAGATCGACAAGGTCGCGCGCCAGCTGGAAGGCCAGTTCGCGCAGATGCTGGTCAAGAGCATGCGTGACGCCAGCTTCGGCGATTCGCTGTTCCCCGGCGAGAACAAGATGTTCCGCGACATGTACGACCAGAAGATTGCCGAGGCGATGACACGCGGCAAGGGCCTGGGCCTGTCGGGCATGATCAGCCGCCAGCTGTCTGGCCAGGCTGCCGACGGCCCGGCGCTGGATACCCGCGTGGACCCGGCCAGGGCCAGCCGCGCCTACCAGCTGAACGCACCGGCAAGGCCGGCACCGTCGCTGCCCCTGGAAGACGGCAGCCAGGCCGTGCGCCTGCTGCAGCAGATGGCGGCCGGCGCACAGTCGGGGGCACATGCCGCGGTGGCACCGATGGAGCAGGCACTGGACCTGATTGCCGGCCGCGAGAGCAGCAGCATGCACCGCTCGCTCGGCACCGACGATCCCTACATCGGCAGCCTGCAGGGCGATGACTGGGCGGCTGGCAGCGACCAGTGGTCGGCGACCGCCAGCAATCGCGGCACCGCGATCAGCCCAGCCGATGCCCTGGCCACCCGCACCGCCGTGGCGCAGCTGGGCGAGCACACCCCGGAGGGCTTCGTTGCCAGCATCTGGCAGCACGCACAAAGCGCAGCCAAGGAGCTCGGCGTGGATGCCCGCGCCCTGGTTGCCCAGGCCGCGCTGGAGACCGGCTGGGGCAAGCGCCACATCAAGCATGCCGACGGCAGCACCTCGCACAACCTGTTCGGCATCAAGGCAAATGGCTGGAGCGGCCAGCGTGCCGTGGCCGGCACCCATGAATATGTCGATGGCGTGCGCCGCAACGAGACCGCCAGCTTCCGTGCCTACAGTTCGCCGGCCGAAAGCTTCGCCGACTACGTGCGCCTGTTGAAGACCAGCCCGCGCTACCAGCAGGCCCTGCAGGCCGGCACCGACGTGCAGGGCTTCGCGCGTGGCCTGCAGCGTGCCGGCTATGCCACCGACCCACGCTACGCCGCCAAGATCGCCGCGATCGCCGGCGGCCCGACCATCGAGCGCGCCGTCAGCGCCGTGGCCGACGCCGGCACGCGCCTTGGCCAGACCTTCGCCAGCACCGCAACCGCGGCGCTGGGTATCACTCGTCGTTGAGGAACCCCATGTCCAGCGTACTTTCCACCGGTACCGGTGCCCTGCTCGCCTTCCAGCGTGCGTTGGCGACCACCAGCCACAACGTGGCCAACCTCAATACCCCGGGTTACAGCCGGCAGAAGGTCAACTTCGCTACCGCTGATCCGCAGAACTACGGCTATGGCACGGTCGGCAACGGCACCCGCATCACCGATATCCGCCGCACCGCCGACCAGCTGGCGATCTCGCGCCTGCTCGACAGCAGCGGCGAGCTGGCACGCCTGAAGCAGCTTTCCGGCATGGCCGACCGGGTCAACTCGCTGTTCTCGGAAGGCGCGACCAACATTGCCGGCGTCTGGTCGAACTTCTTCGACTCGGTCAGCGGCCTGCCCTCCAACGCCTCCGGCACCGCCGACCGGCAGAACATGCTCGACGGCGGCAAGGCCCTGGCCAATCGCTTCGTGCAGCTCAACACGCACCTGAACAACCTCAATGGCGAGGTCAACAACGGCCTGCTGGCCGGTGCCACCGAGGTCAACCGCCTGGCGCAGGAGATCGCGCAGATCAACGGCGCCATCGGCACCAACATCGCCAATGCCGCGCCGGACCTGCTTGATCGCCGCGACCAGCTGATCACCCAGCTGATCGGCTACACGGGCGGCACGGCGGTGATCCAGGACGGCGGCATCATGAATGTCTACACCGCCGGCGGCAACGCACTGGTGGTGGGCACCACGGCGACCAAGGTCACCACGGTGGCCGACCCCTACCAGCCCGAGCGCCTGCAGCTGGCGCTGGAGACCCAGGGCAACACGATCCGGCTTGACGCAAAGGCCGTCGGTGGCCAGATCGGCGGCCTGCTGGAATTCCGCGACACGGTGCTGACCCCGGCCCAGGCCGAACTGGGCAAGCTGGCCGTCGGCCTGGCCGAGACCTTCAACCAGACCCATCACCAGGGTGTGGACATGTATGGCCAGCTGGGCGGTGACTTCTTCAACATCGGCAATCCGCGCGTCACCGCCAACAATGCCAACACCGGCACGGCCAGCCTCAGCGCCACCTATGGCGACCTGGGCAAGCTGGACGCGCAGAACGTGGTGCTGCAGTTCGATGGCACCCAGTGGAAGGCCAGCCGCGCCGACACCGGCGCCAACGTGCCGCTGACCGGTACCGGCACCGCCACCGATCCGCTGGTGATCAATGGCGTCAAGCTGGTGGTCGGCGGTACCCCGGCTGCCAATGATCGATTCCTGCTGCAGCCCACCGCTGGCGTGGCCGGCAGCATGGAAGTGGCGATCACCGATCCCTCGCGCATCGCCGCCGCTGCGGCGGTGAAGGGTGCTGCCGCCACGTCCAACACCGGCACCGGCAAGCTGAGCGGGGTCACCGTCAGCGATTCAGCCAACGCCAACCTGCGCAATCCGGCTGCGATCGTGTTCACCTCGGCCACCACCTACACCATCGATGGTGGCCCGCCGCAGACCTACACCCCGGGCCAGACCATCAGCGCCAATGGCTGGAGCTTCGTGCTGGACGGTGCGCCGAAGGTCGGCGACACCTTCAACATCACCCCTACCCCTGCCGGCTCGTCGGACAACAGCAATGCCTCCCGGCTGGCCAAGGTGGAGAGCGCCAAGGCGTTCAACAGCGGCACGGTCACCCTGAACGGTGCGCTGGGCGGCCTGACCACCCAGGTCGGTGCCGCGGCCCGCTCGGCCGAGTACTCGCTGGAAGCGCAGCTGGTGATCAACGACAAGGCGCAGGAAGCGCGTGATGAAGTGTCCGGGGTCAACCTGGACGAGGAAGCGGCCGACATGCTGCGCCTGCAGCAGGCCTACCAGGCCGCCTCGCAGCTGATTTCCACCGCCGACAGCATGTTCCAGACCATCCTGGGAGCCGTCCGCCGATGAGCAGCCGCATCTCCACCAGCATGATGTTCAACCAGTCCGTGTCGCTGATGATGGCCAAGCAGGCCAAGCTCAGCCACCTGGAGCAGCAGATCGCCACCGGCAGCAAGATCGTCAGCGCCAAGGACGATCCGGTCGCCGCCGGTGCCGCAGTCGGTCTTGACCGCAGCCTGGCCGCGCTTGACCGCATGAAGCTCAATGCCGGCAACGTGCAGAACCGGCTGGGCGTGCAGGAAAACACCCTGGCCCAGGTCAACGACCTGATGGCGCGCGTCAATGATCTGACCATCCAGGCCAGCAACCCGGCGCTGAGTGCACCGGACAAGAAGACCCTGATCACCGAGCTGAACCAGATCCGCGATGGCCTGCTGTCGCTGGCCAATGCCGACGATGGTACCGGCCGCTATGTGTTCGGCGGCACCAACGACGGCGACCCGCCGTTTGCCAAGATCAACGGCAAGGTGGTCTACCGGGGCGACCAGACCCAGCGCCAGATCGAAGTCGGCCCGGATACCTACGTGCGCGATGCGCTGCCCGGCAGCGAGATCTTCATGCGCATCCCCACCGGCGATGGCTTTGTCGATGGCGGCGCGGCGGCCGGCAACACCGGCAACGGCGTGCTGACCAACATCACCCGCGACGGCAGTGACAGCTGGAACGGACAGGCCTTCAGCATCCGCTTCACCGCTGCCGACCAGTACCAGGTGCTGGACGGCGCGGGCAACGTCACCGGTACCGGCACCTACAAGGCCGGTGACAACGTGGAAGTGAACGGGGTGCGCCTGCAGATCACCGGTGCGCCCGCTGCGGGTGACAGCTTCAACGTCACGCCTGCCAGCAGCCGCGACATCTTCGACACCATGGACAAGCTGATCGCCGCGCTGGATGCCGACACCGGTACCACCGCGAAGATGTCCGCGCAGCAGAACGAACTGCAGAGTGCCCTGCGCGACGTGGCACGCGCCTCCGAACGCATGATCGATTCGCGTGCCGCAGGCGGCGCACAGCTGAAGGCATTGGATAACGCCGCGGACATGCGCGAGGCCAACGGCGTGACCCTGAAGACCACGCTCTCGCAGATGCGTGACCTGGACTATGCCGATGCATTGAGCCAGTACCAGCTGCAGAGCACCGCGCTGCAGGCGGCACAGACGATCTTCTCGCAGATGCAGTCGATGTCGTTGTTCAACAAGATCCGCTGACGCTTCCCTCGCGTCACCGCTGAAAGGCCGCGATGCCCTGCATCGCGGCCTTTTTCGTTTCCGTGCCCGGCGCCATGCCCGCTGCGGCGGAATACCCGTGATTGCCCATCAAGGCCGGCGCTGCCCCGCCGATACCTTCATCAGCGCTGGTCGGGCCTGCCCCGACCGCCCCTTTCCGGGATTGCCTTCACGCCCTTCCAGGGCTGAAAAACCCGGGAAAAACAGCCTCCAGCACCGAATTTCGGCTCCAGCGGAATTCACGGCTAAAGGTTGTTGACAAAGCGCCGTTATTCATTTGGCAACAGCGAAGCACACAGCCACACAAAAAAACAGGCGGCGCTTCGTTTCATTCACCAACGGGTTCCATATAAGAGGAGACGACCCCATGGCACAGGTAATCAACACCAATACGATGTCGCTCAACGCTCAGCGCAACCTGAGCACCAGCGGCAGCTCGCTCGCTACCACCATCCAGCGCCTCTCGTCCGGCCTGCGCATCAACAGCGCGAAGGACGACGCGGCCGGCCTGGCCATCAGCGAGCGCTTCACCACCCAGATCCGTGGTCTGGACGTGGCCATCCGCAACGCCAACGACGGTATCTCGCTGGCCCAGGTCGCCGAAGGTTCGCTGAGCGAAGTCGGCAACAACCTGCAGCGCATCCGCGAACTGGCGGTGCAGTCCTCCAACGCCACCAACTCCTCCAGCGACCGCAAGGCGCTGCAGGCCGAAGTGACCCAGCTGGTCTCGGAAGTGGACCGCGTCGCCAAGCAGGCCGACTTCAACGGCACCAAGCTGCTGGACGGCTCCTTCACCAGCCAGCTGTTCCAGGTCGGTGCCAACGCCGGCCAGGCCATCGCCATCAACAGCGTGGTCAACGCCAAGGCCGATTCGCTGGGCGCCGCCACCTTCGCCAACGGCTACACCGGCACCAGCCTGGCAGCCGCCGACAAGGCCACCGCCGACACCACCTACTCCGGCCTGCAGATCTCGGTGACCCCGCCGGGCGGCACCGCCACCACGGTCACCATCAACGACTTCACCGTGAAGGCGGGCGAGTCGATCACCTCGGCCACGGCCGCCGCGATCAACGGCAAGCTGGGCGAAACCGGCGTCATGGCCTCGGTCAATGCCGGCGTGGTCAGCCTGGCCTCGGTCAAGGACGGCCAGACCTTCACCCTGGGCGTCAGCGCCGCCACCCCGCCGACCGGCGCCACCGCGGCGACCATCGCCGGCCTCGGCCTGACCGAGACCAGCACCAACGGCGGCCTGCTGACCGGCGCTGCATCCAACTTCGTCAAGGACCTGAACGTCACCACGGCCGAAGGCGCGCAGAAGGCGCTGTCGATCGTCGACAAGGCCCTGGAATCGGTCAACAGCGTCCGCGCCGACCTCGGCGCGATCCAGAACCGCTTCACCTCGGTGGTAGCCAACCTGCAGACCTCCTCGGAGAACCTGTCGGCTTCGCGCAGCCGCATCCGCGATACCGACTTCGCCAAGGAAACCGCCGAGCTGACCCGCACCCAGATCCTGCAGCAGGCCGGTACGGCCATGCTGGCCCAGGCCAACCAGGTACCGCAGAACGTGCTCAGCCTGTTGCAGCGCTGACATGAGCCGCCCCCGGGGCACGTCGGGGGCGTCTAACCCAACTCACGTGCAACCGCTCAAGGACCTCTCCTCATGGCACAAGTCATCAACACCAATACGATGTCGTTGAATGCTCAGCGTAACCTGAGCACCAGCGGCAGCTCGCTGGCCACCACCATCCAGCGCCTGTCCTCCGGTTCGCGCATCAACAGCGCCAAGGACGACGCCGCCGGCCTGGCGATCTCCGAGCGCTTCGGCACCCAGATCCGCGGCACCGACGTCGCCATCCGCAATGCCAACGACGGCATCTCGCTGGCCCAGGTCGCCGAAGGTTCGCTGACCGAAATCGGCAACAACCTGCAGCGCGTCCGCGAGCTGTCGGTGCAGGCCTCCAACGCCACCAACTCGGCCAGCGACCGCAAGGCGCTGCAGGCCGAAGTGACCCAGCTGGTCTCGGAAATCGACCGCGTCGCCAAGCAGTCGGACTTCAACGGCACCAAGCTGCTGGACGGCTCGTTCTCCAGCCAGCTGTTCCAGGTTGGCGCCAACGCTGGCCAGTCGATTGCCATCGACAAGACCATCGACGCCAAGGCGGGTTCGCTGGGCACCTCGACCTTCGCAAGCGGTGCCACTGACGCGCTGGTCGCCAGCACCGATGGCTCGCGCATCACCGGCAAGGTGATGGGCGTGGACATCGGCACCGTCGAACTGAAGGCCGGTGCAACCACCGCTGATGCTTCGAAGGCAGTCGCCACCGCGATCAACGCCAAGATCGGCGAGGCCGGCATCTACGCCGAAGCCAATGCCGACGGCACGATGAAGCTGAGCTCGGTGAAGGAAGGCAAGGCGGTCGTCGCTGCCGACATCGCGCTTGAGCGCAGCGACCTGAACGCCGGTACCGGCGTGTGGGGCGCGAAGGCTCCAGCCGGTGCGTACACCGCTGGCACCGATACCGCCGCCAACGTGCAGAAGCTGGACGTGAGCACCGTGCTCGGCGCCCAGCAGGCGCTGGAAGTGGTCGACAAGGCCCTGGGTGCGATCAACAGCACCCGCGCCGACCTCGGTGCGATCCAGAACCGCTTCACCTCGGTCGTGGCCAACCTGCAGACCTCGTCGGAAAACCTGTCGGCGTCGCGCAGCCGCATCAAGGACACCGACTTCGCCAAGGAAACCGCCGAGCTGACCCGCACCCAGATCCTGCAGCAGGCCGGTACGGCCATGCTGGCCCAGGCCAACCAGGTGCCGCAGGGCGTGCTCAGCCTGCTGCGCTGATCCACGGCAAGAAGGCGCCGCTGCCGTCGGATTGAACCGACGGCAGCGGCAACCCGGAAGCCACGGTGCACGAAGGCGCGGGCCATGCCCGGCCCGGGAACCCTCCCGAACCGGCTTGGCATCGCCCGCTCCTGCGGACCTCTCTTTCAGCGCTGTACCTTTGACTGTACGTACCGGGCGGCTTCGTCTCCCCCCGATTGTCAGTAGCCTGATCCCTCCCCTGCATTGGGGGAGGGTTTTTTGCAGACTCCCGGCAGCCCGCGGTGAACCTCCCCGCACCCTGCCCCAACCCTCCTGCAACCTGCGTGCCAGAACCCGCGCCAGAGCATTGGCACGGCGCATGCATCAACGAAGTCCTCAAGACCCAGCGGCACAGGCCGCTATTTTCGTTGACGACGGGCCACCGCACGACGGCCAGGCCCGTATACCAGGAGAAACGACGTGGCAGACTTTGGATACGGTGGCATTGGCTCGGGACTGGATATCTCCAGCATCGTCAACCAGCTGGTCGCAGCCGACCGCAAGCCGGCCGACAATGCACTGAACCTGCAGCAGTCCAAAGCCAAGATGCAGCTGTCGTCGATCGGCACCGTCACCTCGGCCTTCGACAAGCTGAAGACTGCACTGACCGCGCTGAAGGCCACCACCGCCTTCGATACCCGCACGGTGACCGCCAGCGGCAAGGCGCAGCCCGCCAATACCGAGGATGTGCTCACCGCATCGGTGGCGCTGTACGACCTGGGCACGACCAAGGCGGCCGCGTCGAACGGCACGCACCAGGTGGAGGTGACATCCCTCGCCACGGCGCACAAGCTGATTGCCGACACCTCGTTCCCGAAGACCGACACCTTCGGCGCCGGAACCTTGACGCTGACCGTCGGCGTGGGCGACAAGGCCAAGACCATGAACGTGGCGGTGGAGGACGGCGACACGCTGACCACCATCCGCAACAAGATCGATGCCGCCGGCCGCAAGGAAGGCGTCCAGGCCACACTGATCACCTCCGGCGACAACCAGTACCTGTCGATCGCCCAGGAGAAGACCGGTGCCGCCAATGCGATCAAGCTGGAGTACGGCGGCAGTGATCCCAAGCTGGGCGCACTGGTCGGCAGCCTGAAACAGAACACCGCTGCAGCGGACGCCGAACTGACCATCGATGGCGTCAAGGTGGTCAGCGCCAGCAATACGGTGGCAGATGCGGTGCCTGGCCTGACCCTGAACCTGAAGGTTCCCGGCAAGAGCACGGTCGTGATCAGTACCGACACGGCCGCCGCCACCAAGGTGATGCAGGAATTCGTGACCGCCTACAACGCGGCCATCGCAGCGATCAACACCGAAACCAAGTACGACGCCAAGACCAAGGAAGCGGCCACGCTGACCGGCGACGCGCAGATGCGTGGTGCCGCCAGCCAGCTGCGTTCCATGATGTCGGGCGTGCTGAAGGAGCTTTCCGCCGACGGCCTGGACCCGAAGGTACTGGGCCTGCAGACACGCGGTTATCCAAACGCCGACGGCAGCCTGGTGCTCGACACCACCAAGTTTGCCGCCGCACTGGCCAGCCAGCCTGAAAAGATCCGCTCGGCCATCACCGGCGACACCGGCGGTGCCGGCACGCTCTACACCATGGTCGACGGCTATGTCAGCACCACGGTCGGCAAGGAAGGCGCCTTCGTCGCCCGCACCAAAGGCCTCAACACCACGCTGGACAACATCGACAAGCGCCGCAAGGACCTGGACACGCGCATGAAGGGCGTGGAAGAGCGCTACAAGAAGCAGTTCATCGCGCTGGACAGCCTGATGGGCAAGCTGCAGCAGAGCAATACGTCGCTGCAGCAGCAGCTGGCACAGCTGAACCGCTGAAGGTCTACGCGCAACGCTCAAGTTTGGCGTGCAACGCACCGATAACGGACGCAACAGCAATCATCGCCGCGCCGCCGGCAACGATCCCCTCGATCGCCCGGCGGCACCCCGCGCAAGGAGAATCACGAATGTACGGTTCCAGCCGTCAATATGCCGAACAGTATCGCCAGGTGGGAGTGACCAGTGCGGTCGCCGACGCCGATCCGCACAAGCTGGTGGCGATGCTGCTGGCTGGCGCGCTGGAGCGCGTGCGCCGCGCACAGGCCAGCCTCGAGCGTGGCGACCAGGCCGGCAAGGGCAAGGCGATCGGCGAAGTCTGTGCGATCGTCGGCCACCTCAACGGCTCGCTGGACCATGAGGCCGGCGGCGAGATCGCCGGCAACCTGTCGGCACTCTATGACTACGTGCTGCAGCGCCTGACCGAGGCCAACCTGCACAATGATCGTGCAGCACTGGACGAAGCCCTGCAGCTGCTGGGCGAAATCGACAGCGCCTGGAACGCGATCCCGCACGAACAGCGCCGCCCGGCCGCGGTGGCACCATGAGCCTGCACGAACTGCACGCGCAGCTGGACGCGTTCGAGAAGGCACTGGGCGAAGAAGCCCTCGACCAGGCCGACAGCCTGCTCGACGGCCACGACTGCGCCCTGCATGCCCTGCTCAGCCAGCCGCTCACCGCGGCCGACCACGCGCCACTGAGCGCGCTGTTCGAACGCCAGCAGAACCTGCTCGGGCTGCTGCGCCAGCGCCGCGACGCGGTCGCTGCCCTGATGAACGATGGACAGCGTTCTCTTCGCGCGGCGCATGCCTACCTGCAGGCAGAATCGCTGGCATGACACAACTGCCGACAACGTCGCTGCACCACCCCGCCGAAAGCGAGCTGTTCGACGAAACGCTCAGCTGCGAACTGGCCCTGCCGGCCGAGTTCCAGCCCGGCAGTGCCGCCGGCCGCACCAGCAGCGCCGAAGGCCTGCTGCGCAGCCTGGCGCTGGTGGAAGACAGCCGCGTTGACGAGCATGACGACCGCAACGAGGCCAGCCTGCAGCTGCAGCGGCTCGAGGCCAAGCTGGACCTGGCGATGGTGCTGCTCGGCCGGCTGGTCCGCCAGCAGGGCCAGGAACTGACCCTGCGCCCGGTGCGCTGGTCACGCCGTGGCATCCGCCTGCAGCTGGGCCCGCGCAGCGCCGCCACGCCTGGCCAGGCCGGACTTGTGCGGCTGCAGCCCAGCGACTGGCTGCCCGACCATATCGACCTGCCGGTGGAAGTGATCGCCGAAGCCGCCGACGGCGGCGGTGGCCACTATCTCTGGCTGCGCTTCCAGCGCCTCGGCGACGGCCTGGAAATGGCCATGGAGCGGCACCTGTTCCGCCTGCACCGCCGCCAGGTGGCCGAGGCGCGCCGGGCCCGCTGAAACCCACCCTTGCGGTGCAGGACAGGCAACGCTTGGCGCGCCCGTTCAGCTAAGTTAAGGTGGACTCCCCTACACGGACCAGTTGCGTGCCTGTGCGAGTTCTCATCGTCGACGATCACACCCTGGTCCGTGCCGGCTTGGCGCGGCTGCTGCAGGGGTTTGCCGACGTGCAGCTGGTTGCCGAGGCCAGCAATGCCGAACAGGCGCTGCAGCTGGCCCTGCAGCATGCGCCGGATGTAGTCCTGATGGATCTGTCGCTACCCGGGCGCACCGGCCTGGAAGCGCTCAGTGACATCCGCCTGCGCGCCCCCGGTACCCGCGTGGTGATGATGACCATGCACGACGACGCCGCGCATGTGCGCGATGCACTCGATCGCGGCGCGGTTGGCTTCGTGGTGAAGGATGCCGCGCCGCAGGAGCTGGAACTGGCCCTGCGTGCCGCGCACGCCGGCCAGGTATTCCTGAGCCCGCAGATCTCGGCCAAGATGCTGGCGCCCATGCTGGGCCGCGAGAAGCCCACCGGCATCGCCGCGCTGTCGCCGCGCCAGCGCGAGATCCTGCGCCGCATCGGCAAGGGCGAGAGCAACAAGGAAATCGCCGCTGACCTCGGCATCAGCGTCAAGACGGTGGAGACCCACCGCGCGCGCATGATGGAATCGCTGGGCTGCCGCCGCGCCAACGATCTGTTGCTGCTGGCCGCCCGCCACCAGCACGAGCTGGAGTGAATCGGCCTCACCGTGATCGCCGGACAATGCCGGGGTGGAGTCGATTGTCGGTAGAGTCGACAGTTAGTCGATTTGCGCGCGGAGCGCGGGACTTTTCCAGAGCCTGATCTGAGAGCAGTCGACTAACAGTCGACTCTACCAACCCGCGACATCCCCGCATCGGCGACGAATTCCCGTCACCCTGACAGGCCCTGACAGGAATCCGTACATGGCGCCCCGCGAGCACGGCCGGCTCGGCACCACGAATCAATGACTTGGCGACGACCTTCGTCAACATCCCGCGTCCATGTAGGGAAAATCCCTACATCCTGTCGGGATATATACGAAAGCCCTCAGGAACCCCCCGATTCCGCACCCGTCGGATCAAAAGCAAGATGCGTTCCACAAGGCGCCGGGGAGCGGTGCCGGGGAACCACGATGAAGGCTGCACTCTCGACCCAGCTGGGCCAACAACTTCACCTCACCCCGCAGCTGCTGCAGTCGATCCGGCTGCTGCAGCTCGATGGCCTGCACCTGGAACAGGAAATCCAGCGCCTGCTGGACTCCAACCCGCTGCTGGAGATCGAAGAGGCCGAAGCCCCCGCCGCCGAGGCCACCGAGGCCAGCACCACCACGCTGGAGACGGCCGCGTTTGACGAGCTGCCGGAATCCTCGATGTGGGACGTGGCCGGCACCAGCTGGCAGGACGGCGACGACGATCGCATGGCGCGCATCGCCGCCGGTGAATCGACCGATCCGCAGCTGCGCGTGCTGCAGCGCCTGTCGCTGGACATGGACGACCGCGGGCTGGCCGTTGCTGCCTTCTGGCTGGACCACTGCGATGACGCCGGCTACCTGCAGGCGCCGCTGGGCCAGCTGCAGCTGCTGGCCAGCGCCCAGTTCGACATCGACGCCGACGGCGTGGAAGCGATCCGCCAGCAGCTGCTGCACGGCGAACCGGCCGGCATGGCAGCGCAGGACCTGCGCGAAGGCCTGCAGGCGCAGCTGCGCAGCCTGCACGGCGTGGTGGCTGCCCGTCATCTGGCCGCGCGCATCCTGGACGGCGCGCTCGATGCGCTGGCCGCGCATGACTACCCCGCCCTCGCCCGCCAGCACGACGCCGAGATCGACGACGTGCGCGAGGCGGTGCGCCTGATCCTCTCGCTGCAACCGCGCCCGGGCGACAGCCTGCTGCCCGAGCGCAACGCCGTGGTGGTGCCGGACGTGGTCGCCTGGCACGCCGACGCGCAGTGGAAGGTGGCGCTGAACCCGGCCACCAGCCGCCGCGTGTCGATCAACAGCCAGTACGAGCAGGCGCTGTCGGAGACGAGCGAAGCCGCCCCGGCCCTGCGCGAGATGCTGCAGGAAGCGCGCTGGTTCAGCCGCGGCCTGTCGATGCGCTACGACACCCTGCTGCGGACCGCGCGGGTGATCGTCGAGCGCCAGGCCGCTTTCCTGGTGCGTGGCGAGGAGGCCATGGCGCCGCTGACCCTGAAGGAAGTGGCCGAGGAAATCGGCATGCACGAGTCCACCGTCTCGCGCATCACCACCGGCAAATTCCTGCAGACCCCGCGCGGCACCTTCGAACTGAAGCATTTCTTCGCCGTGCGCCTGGAAGGCGCCAGCGTCTCCGGCCAGGCGGTCAAGGCCATGGTCCGCCGCCTGATCGACGCCGAACCGGCCGGCCGGCCGCTGGCCGATGAGGCCATTGCCGGCCTGCTCTCGCGCCAGGGGGTGAACATTGCCCGCCGAACCGTCGCAAAATACCGGGAACAACTGGACATCGCCCCGGCCCGTGAACGGCGCCGGCTCGGCGCCAGGCAACCGCAGCTGGCCCGGGTGGGCTGAAAAGGATGTTGGACATGAACAAGCTTACGGTCCTGCTGGTCGATGACCACGAGGGCTTCATCAACGCGGCGATGCGCCATTTCCGCAAGATCGACTGGCTGCAGATCGTCGGCAGCGCCGGCAACGGCCTGGAAGCGATCGAGCGCTCGGAAACGCTGCGCCCGAAGGTGGTACTGATGGACCTGGCCATGCCGGAAATGGGCGGCCTGCAGGCCACCCGCCTGATCAAGTCGCAGGACGACGCACCGTATATCGTGATCGCCAGCCACTTCGACGACGCCGAGCACCGCGAACACGCGCTGCGCGCCGGCGCCGACAATTTCGTCAGCAAGCTGTCCTACATCCAGGAAGTCATGCCGATCCTGGAAGGCCTCAGGGAGGATCGATCGTGAGCGAATCGCGCATCCTTGTACTGGACAACGACGCCGTGCGTGCCGAGCGCACCGTTGCCCTGCTGGAATTCATGGACTTCAACCCGCGCTGGGTCTCCGACGCGGCCGATTTCGACCTGGGCCGCCAGCGCCAGAACGACTGGATGGCGGTGATCGTCGGCAGCCTGGATGACAGCGCCGCCAGCACTGCGCTGTACCACTGGCTCGGCGGCAGCAGCCTGCCGCCGCCGGTGCTGCTGGCCGACGGCGATGCCGCTGCTTTCGCGCTGCAGCATGGCCTGCACGAGGCCAACATCTGGCCGCTGGAGACACCGCTGCGCCACGCCCAGATGGAAGCCCTGCTGCGTCGCGCCAGCCTCAAGCGCCTGGACGCCGAGCACCAGGCCGGCGCCGCGCAGGACCAGGGCCCGACCGGCAACGGCGCGGCCGTTACCGCGCTGCGCACGATGATCGAACAGGTCGCCGCCTTCGATACCACCGTGCTGGTGCTGGGCGAATCTGGTACCGGCAAGGAAGTGGTGTCGCGCGCCATCCACCAGCGCTCGCCGCGCCGTGACGGCCCGTTCGTGGCGATCAACTGCGGCGCCATTCCGGCCGACCTTCTGGAAAGCGAACTGTTCGGCCACGAGAAGGGCGCGTTCACCGGTGCGCTCACCGCGCGCAAGGGCCGTTTCGAAATGGCCGAGGGCGGCACCCTGCTGCTCGACGAAATCGGCGACATGAGCCTGCCGATGCAGGTCAAGCTGCTGCGCGTGCTGCAGGAGCGCAGCTTCGAACGCGTGGGTGGCAACCAGACCATCCGCTGCAACGTGCGCGTCGTCGCCGCGACCCACCGCGACCTGGAAACGCGCATTGCCGAAGGCAAGTTCCGCGAGGATCTGTTCTACCGCCTCAACGTGTTCCCGATCGACGTGCCGGCCCTGCGCGAACGCCGCGAGGACCTGCCGGCGCTGGTGGAAACCATCGCCGCGCAGCTGGCGCGTACCGGCCGTGGCGAAGTGCGCTTCACCGCCGAGGCGCTTCAGGCCCTGGCCGGTTACGAATGGCCGGGCAACGTACGCGAGCTGACCAACCTGGTCGAGCGCCTGGCAGTGCTGCACCCGGGTGGCTCGGTGCGCGTGCAGGACCTGCCGGCCCGCTACCGGGGCGACGCCGCGCTGGCGGCAGTCGCCGCACCGGCACCGGTGCAGTCCGTCGCCAGCGAAGAGCGCCTGGACCTGCGCAGCTTCTCGTTCCATACCCCGGGCAGCGGCAACCAGCCGGCGCTGGAGCATGGCATCGCCGTCAATCGTGTGGCAGCACCGGCCGCCCTGCCCGACGAAGGCATGGACCTGCGCAACCACATGGCCAACATCGAACTGGGCCTGATCAACGAAGCACTGGAACGCACCCAGGGCGTGGTCGCCCACGCCGCCCAGCTGCTCGGCCTGCGCCGCACCACCCTGGTGGAAAAGCTGCGCAAGTACGGCATTGAACGCGAGCAGGCCGAACTGGCCGGCTGAACCGCGTTTCCAGCATGAAGGGGGCACGAACGCCTGGGCTTGCCCAGGCGTTGATGTTTGTGGCGCCGAAGATCCACGCGCTACCTGCGTGCCCGATGCATTTGCACATTTTCCTAAAGACAACGCCGCCGCAATGCGGAGCATGGCAAGGACATCCCAAGGAGGTCCCACCATGCATCGCCTCACCCTGCTCGCCACCCTGCTCTTCCCGGTCGTGGCCACTGCCGCCGATTGCAGCCTGCCCACCACTTTGGATCAACGCCAGTTCACCAACCTCAGCGATCCACTGTACGCACCGGACAACCCCAATGCCGGGCGCATGGTGCAGGTCAGCTTCGCCGGCAACCAGTACGTGCTGGACATCCTCGGCACCGATCTGCGCATCGGCGGCAGCTACCGCTACCAGCGCCTGGCCCCGCACATCGCCGAGATCCAGATGACCGAAGCCCACCCGGCTGGCCCTGCCCGCTACACCCTGCTGCTGACCTGCCTGGGCGACCGCCAGGGCCGCTTCATCTACACCCAGCACGACGGCCCCATCGCACCGCGCCAGCGCCAGAATTCCGGCCACTGGACCCTGCAGCCCTAGGCCAGAAAACCGACGCCGGTTAAATGGCGCCATCAATGGTGGTCAGCGCCCGTGCCGGCCAAATCGTGTCGACCAAGGTCGACACCCACCAACAGCAGCAGGAAACTGTCGAAGGCGGGGTGGGTCCGGTTGCGGGGGCGTGAGCGCCATGGATGGCGCGACCGAGCCTCCATGGGTGACGGCGCTTTGCTTGCGAAGCACTGCTTCGCAAACGCCCGAACGCACAGCCGCCAGCGGCTGGGCCGGACCCCGGAGGGGGATTCACGGCGTCCCCCGCAACCGGACCCACCCCGCCACCCCTCAGCACACCAGCTTCTGCCGTTGCTGTTGAAGTTGCCGGCCAGCGGCCGGCACTACCGCGGGTGCAGGGCGCAGCCCTGCCAGCACACCCACACCCTCACGACACTGAATCGAAAACCGGTTTCGGCACGGCACTTGCACAAGCTCCAGCAGACAACCCCATCCCTGTTTCTGGAACCGTTGCAGATGTCCCACTCCGTCACTTCGATCCTTTCCCAGATCCGCTCCTACCAGACCCAGGTGGGACAGTCCGCGGCGCTCAACCCGCTGGCCGAAGCGCCGCGTAGCAATGCCCTGCCGGGCACGGTGCTGGATGCGCCGCAGGTCCAGCCCGCCAGCTTCACCGAAACCCTGCGCGGAGCGATTGCCGGCGTCAACGATGCGCAACAGAAGTCCGGCGCCCTGGCCAAGGCCTTCGAAATGGGTGACCCCAGTGCCGACCTGGCCAAGGTGATGGTCGCCTCGCAGCAGTCCCAGATCGCCTTCCGCGCCACCGTGGAAGTCCGCAACCGTCTCGTCCAGGCTTACCAGGACGTGATGAACATGCCGCTGTAAGGAACGTTGACGCATGGCACTGACGCTCTCCAAGGACAGCCTGAACGCCGAGAAGGCCGGGCAATGGTTCGACCGCCTGCAGAGTCTGCAGATCACCCGTCGGCTGGGCCTGATGGCGATGATCGCGGTGGCGGTGGCGGCAGGCCTGTCCGTGTTCTTCTGGTCGCAGAAGCCGGGCATGGTCCCGCTGTATACCGGCCTGGACCAGAAGGCGACCGCTGAAGCGACCGACCTGCTGCGAGCCGCGCAGATTCCGTTCGCGCTCGACCCGGCCACCGGTGGCATCACCGTGCCGGAAAAGAACCTGCACGACGCCCGCCTGAAGCTGGCCGGATCGGGCCTGACCGACAGCGGCAAGCTCGGCTTCGAGCTGATGGAACGCGACCCCGGCTTCGGCGTCAGCCAGTTCGTGGAAAGCGCGCGCTACCAGCACGCGCTGGAAACCGAACTGTCGCGCACCATCAACACGCTGCGCCCGGTGCGCGATTCGCGCGTGCACCTGGCCATTCCCAAGCCCAGCGCCTTTACCCGCCAGCGTGACGTGGCCAGCGCCTCGGTAACGCTGGAGCTGCGTGGCGGGCAGCAGCTGGAACGCAGCCAGGTCGACGCAATCGTGCACATGGTCGCGGCCAGCATCCCGGACCTTGCGCCTGAACGGGTGACCGTGGTCGACCAGAGCGGCCGCATGCTCAGCGTCAGCGATCCGAACAGCGAGGCTGCGGTCAACGCCGCCCAGTTCGAGCAGGTGCGCCGCCAGGAAACCTCGTTCAACCAGCGCATCCGCGAACTGCTGGAACCGATGACCGGCCCCGGCCGGGTCAACCCGGAAGTGAGCGTGGACATGGATTTCTCGGTGACCGAGGAAGCCCGTGAGCTCTACAACGGTGAGCCGCAGAAGCTGCGCAGCGAGCAGATGAGCGAGAACAGCACCACCACGCCGGGCCCGCAGGGCGTGCCGGGTGCGACCAGCAACAGCCCGCCGGGCCAGCAGGCCGCACCGGCCACCGCGCAGGCGCCGACCGAAAGCAGCAAGAACGCGACCCGCAACTACGAGCTGGACCGCACCCTGCAGCACACCCGCCAGCCGGCCGGCCGCATCAAGCGCGTCTCGGTGGCGGTGCTGGTGGACAACGTGCCGCGCGCCGGTGCCAACGGCAAGGTTGCGCCGCAGCCGCTGTCGGCCGCCGAACTGACCCGCGTCGAAGCGCTGGTCAAGCAGGCGGTCGGTTTCAACGCCGAGCGTGGCGACACCGTGTCGGTGATGAACGCCCCGTTCGTGCGTGACACCACGCCGGTCGAAGGCCCGGCCTGGTGGGAACTGCCGTGGGTGCACGATGCCGGCCGCATGCTGCTGGGCGCGGTGGTGGTTCTGGCGCTGCTGTTCGGCGTGCTGCGCCCGGCGCTGCGCGCGATCACCGGCCAGAAGAAGAACGACGAGCAGGCACTGGAGCCGCATACCGCGGACGTGCAGCTGGTGGATGACGATGGCATGCCGCTGCCGGCGCTGGGCGCCGACCGGGCCAGCCTGGGCGGGCCGGATGCACTGGCCCTGCCGGTGGATTCATATGAGGAACGACTGCGGATGGCGCGTGAAGCCGTGAAGACCGACTCCAAGCGCGTGGCCCAGGTGGTCAAGGGCTGGGTGGCCAATGACTGAGGCACAACTGACCGGTGTGCAGCGCGCGGCGGTACTGCTGCTGTCCCTGGGTGAGCTGGACGCGGCCGAGGTGCTGCGCCACATGGAACCCAAGGAAGTGCAGAAGATCGGCATCGCCATGGCCACCATGACCGACATCACCCGCGAGCAGGTGGAACGGGTGATGGACCAGTTCGGCCAGGAGCTGGGCTCGAAAACCTCGCTGGGCGTGGGCTCGGACGACTACATCCGCAACATGCTGGTGCAGGCGCTGGGCAGCGAGAAGGCCGGCAACCTGATCGACCGCATCCTGCTCGGCCGCAACACCACCGGCCTGGATGCGCTGAAGTGGATGGATCCGCGTGCGGTGGCCGACCTGGTGCGCAACGAGCACCCGCAGATCATCGCCATCGTGATGGCCCACCTGGAAACCGACCAGGCCGCCGATGCGCTGAAGCTGCTGCCCGACCGTACCCGCGTGGACGTGCTGCTGCGCATTGCCACCCTCGACGGTATTCCGCCGAACGCGCTGAATGAACTCAACGAGATCATGGAGCGCCAGTTCGCCGGCAACCAGAACCTGAAGTCGTCCAACATCGGCGGCGTGCAGTGCGCGGCCAACATCCTGAACTTCATGGACAGCGGCCAGGACCAGGCGATCCTGGGCGAGATCGCCCGTATCGACGCACCGCTGAGCAACCGCATCCAGGACCTGATGTTCGTATTCGACGATCTGGTCGACCTGGACGACCGCGAGATGCAGCTGGTGCTGCGCGAAGTGAGCGGCGAGCGCCTGGGCCTGGCCCTGCGCGGTGCCGACATCAAGGTGCGCGACAAGATCACCCGCAACATGTCGCAGCGCGCGGCGGAAATCCTGCTGGAAGACATGGAGGCCCGTGGCCCGGTGCGCCTGTCCGACGTGGAAGGCGCGCAGCGCGAGATCCTGGCCATCGTCAAGCGCATGGCCGATGAAGGCACTGTCACCATCGGTGGCAGCGCGGAGGCCATGCTGTGAGCAACGTCGTGCGCTGGCTTGCCCCGGACCTGCTGGCCCAGCCCGAACCGGCGCGGGCCCAGGAGGATGTGTTCGAACTCACCGAGCCGGACCCGGAACACGAACCGGAGCCGCCGCTGCAGCTGCCGACCCTGGAGGAAATCCAGGCGATCCAGGACAGCGCCGAGAAGGAAGGCTTCCAGCACGGCCATACCGAAGGCTATGGCCAGGGCCAGGCCGAGGTGCGACGCCTCGCCGCGCAGATCGAGGGCATCCTCGACAACTTCAGCCGGCCGCTGGTGCGGCTGGAAAACGAAGTCGTCGGCGCGCTGGGCGAGCTGGCGGTGCGTATCGCCGGTGCGCTGGTCGGTCGTGCCTACGAGGCCGAGCCGGCGCTGCTCGCGCAGCTGGTCGGTGAAGCGATCGATGCCGTGGGTGGCAGTACCCGCGAGGTGGAAGTCCGCCTGCACCCGGACGACATTGCCGCCCTCGCCCCGCTGTTGAACCTGTCGCCGCAGCAGCGCCTGGTACCGGATACCAGCCTCAGTCGTGGCGACCTGCGCGTGCACGCCGAAGCCGTGCGCATCGACGGCACCCTGGAAGCGCGCCTGCGCGGTGCGCTGGATGCGGTGATCCGCCAGACCGGAGCAACCGCATGAGCCCGGAATCGCAAGCCGCGCCACAACCGGCGGCGCAGCCGGCCGATTGGGCCGTGGCCCGCAACCTGCGCCTGGCCAGCCGTCTCGACGGCCTGCGCGTGGACACCGCGCATGGTCGCGGGCTGATCCGCGAAGGCGTGCTGCGCCGCGCGGTCGGCCTGACCCTGGAAGCGGTCGGCTGCGAGGCGCCACTGGGCGCCAGCTGCAAGGTCGAAGTGGTCGATGGCGGCTGGGTCGATGCCGAAGTGGTCGGCTTTGCCGGCGAACGTACCTACCTGATGCCCAGTGCCGAACTGCACGGCCTGCTGCCCAACGCGCGGGTGGTGCCCTCGGCGCGCCGTGGCGGCGTGGCAGTGGGCGAAGGCCTGCTCGGCCGCGTGATCGACAGCGACGGCGTACCGCTGGACGGCAAGGGCCCGATCCGCGCCGAAGGGCATGTCGGCATGGCCGGCGTGTCGATCAATCCGCTGGCGCGCGAACCGATCACCCAGCCGTTGGACGTCGGCGTGCGCGCGATCAATGCGCTGCTGCCGATTGGCCGCGGCCAGCGTGTCGGCCTGTTCGCTGGCTCCGGCGTCGGCAAGTCGACGCTGCTGGGCATGATGACCCGCTACACCGCCGCCGACGTGATCGTGGTTGGCCTGATCGGCGAGCGCGGCCGCGAAGTGCGCGATTTCGTCGAGACCACGCTGGGCGAGGAAGGCCTGCGCCGCGCGGTGGTGGTCGCCAGCCCCGCCGATCGGCCGCCGCTGGCACGCCTGCACGGCGCCTACCGCGCCACCGCCATCGCCGAGTGGTTCCGCGACCAGGGCTTGAACGTGCTGCTGCTGATGGACTCGCTGACCCGCTTCGCGCAGGCGCAGCGCGAGATCGGCCTGTCGGTGGGCGAACCACCAACCACCCGCGGCTACCCGCCGTCGGTGTTCGCCAAGCTGCCAGCGCTGGTTGAACGCGCGGGCAACGGTGCCAAGGGCCGCGGCTCGATCACCGCGTTCTACACGGTGCTGACCGAGGGCGACGATCCGCAGGATCCGATCGCCGATGCGGCGCGCGCGATCCTCGACGGCCACATCCTGCTGTCGCGCCGCGTCGCCGACAGTGGCCTGTACCCGGCCATCGACGTCGAATCGTCGGTCAGCCGCGTGGTCACGGAAATCGCCGACGAGCCGTGGCGCCTGCGCATCCGCAAGCTGAAGCGGCTGGTGTCGGCCTACTCGGCCAACCGCGACCTGATCGCCATCGGTGCCTATCAGCGCGGCAACGACGCCGCGACCGACGAAGCCCTGGAACGTTGGCCGGAAATCATGGAGTTCCTCGGCCAGGACGTTGCCAAGGCCGCAGATCTCCCGCACAGCCAGGCGGCGCTGCAGCGCCTGGTGGAACAAGAGAGCTAAGCCATGAACCAGTCCAAGCGCATCGATCCCCTGCTCAAGCGGGCCCAGGAACACGAGGACGCGGTGGCCCGCGATCTCGCCGAACGCCAGCGCGCGCTCGATACCCATCTATCGCGACTGGACGAACTGCGCCGTTATGCCGAGGAGTACGCCAACGCCCAGATGGCGGCGACCAGCCCGGCGCAACTGCTCAACCGTCGCGCCTTCCTCGACCGCCTCGACAGCGCGGTGGAGCAGCAGCAGCGCACCGTCGACGGCAACCGCGAGAAAGTGGAAGCCGAGCGGGCGCGACTGATCCTGGCCAGCCGCGACAAGGCCGTACTGGAGCAGCTGGCCGCCAGCTACCGCGCGCAGGAGAAAGTGGTGACCGACCGCCGCGACCAGCGCGAGATGGATGACATCGGCGCGCGCCGGGCGCGGCTGGTGCAGGCCGAAGACCAGGACGGTGCCGAGCAGGGAGGCCGCGCGTGATGCCCGCTCCACTCAGCGGCAGCGCCAGCGCCCAGCCGCAGGGCTCCGGCAATGGTGCCGCGCGCACCCCGCGCAGCGACAGCAACAAGGAATTCAGCCAGCTGCTGCAGGGAGGCGCGCCGGCTGCCGATGCGCCCGCCCGGGCGTCGAGCGCGCCGGCACCCACCACCCCGCAGGGTCCAGCGTCGGACAGCAGGGGTCAGGCTGGCAGCGAGCGCAACCCGGACACTGCCGCCGCACCCGAGGACACCGCGGCCGTGGTGCCTGCAGTACCGGCCAAGCCCCTTGCCGAGAAGGACGCACCGGCTGCAACCGAGGAAGCGCCCTGGCCGCCGCTGGGCCTGGCCGGGCTGGTGCTGGCGGTACCGCTTCCCGCCGATCCTGCCGCTGCCCTGCCCGCCGCTGCGGTTGTGCCGGCCACCGACACAGACGGCGTTGCCCTGCCTGCCACAGCTGCACAATCGGCCGCTGCGGTTGTGCCGGCCGCTACCACACCGGCTGCCGCCGCCACCGAAGGCAAGGCCAACGCCGCGTCCGGCACCGAGCAGGCGACCACGCTGCCACTGCCTGAGATGCTGCTGCCCGGAAAACGCAGCGAGCGTAGTGAAGACGGCGACGCGCCCCTGATCGGCGAGCGCACCGCGGCGCCCCTGCTGCACGCCCCGGCCAACGCCGCGGTGCAGGACCTGAAGGCCGCACTCGCTGCTGGCAACGCGATCTTCAACGGCGAGCCGACGCCGAAGCCGGTGCTCGGTGATGATGGCTTCGACCAGGCCATCGGCGCGCGGCTGGGCTGGCTGGCCGACCAGAAGATCGGCCACGCCCACATCCGGCTGAGCCCGGATGACATGGGCCCGGTCGATGTGCGCCTGCAGTTGAATGGCGACAAGGTGCATGCCAGCTTCAGCAGCCCGCATGTGGACGTGCGCCAGGCCCTGGAAAACAGCCTGCCGCGCCTGCGCGAGCTGCTCGGCGAGCAGGGCTTCCAGCTGGCCCACGCCGATGTCGGCCACCAGGCCCCCGGTGGTGACGGCAATGCGTCGGGACCATCCGGTGGCGGCGGGCTGGCCGGTGACGGAGAACCGACGCCGGGCGACGCCAGCGTCTCCCCCGCCCAGTTGATCCGCCAGCGCGGGTTGCTGGACGCCTATGCCTGACAGGCGTGCCAACCAAGGTTGGCACCCACCAGAGCGGAGCGGTTGGCACCCACCGACACAGGTATCCGACGGAATTCCGTCGCACCCCTCCACCCGCCCTTCGGCACGCCCCTTGCATATCCCGGTGAAGCAACCCTCAGGAGCTTCACCCCGTGGCCGCAGCCGCTGAAAAAACCAAGAAGACCGCCGAGAAGGACAAGACCGCCAAGCCGCGTAGTCCGATCCTGATCACCGCACTGGTGGCCGTACTGGCCGCCGCAGCCGCCGGTGGTGGCGTCTGGTTCTTCACCCAGTCCAAGCACGAAGAGAAGGCCGCGCAGGCGCCGAAGAAGACCACCACGCCCGCCCCCGCCCAGTACTTCGCGCTGGACCCCGCCTTCGTGGTCAACCTCAACGGCCCGGTCGACGGCCCGCGCTACCTGCAGCTGGAAGTGCAGCTGATGACCCGCGACCCGGCCGCGCTGGAGGCGATCAAGACCCACGCCCCGGCCATCCGGGCGCGCCTGCTGATGCTGTTCTCGCAGGTCAGCCCCGACCAGATCGCCGATATCGCCGGCAAGCAGAAGCTGCAGGCCGCCTCGCTCGCCGAAGTGCAGAAGGTGCTCAAAGCCGAGACCGGCAGCAACGGCGCCGACGATCTGCTGTTCACCAGCTTCGTGACCCAGTAAGGGCCCACCGATGAATGACCTGCTGTCCCAGGATGAGATCGATGCCCTGCTCCACGGCGTGGACAGTGGCGCGGTCGAGACCGATCCGGAACCGCCGTCAGGCGAGGCACGTTCGTACGACTTCGCCAGCCAGGACCGCATCATCCGCGGTCGCATGCCGACCCTGGAAATGGTCCACGAGCGCTTCGCGCGCCTGTGGCGGATCGGCCTGTTCAACCTGATCCGCCGCTCGGCCGAGCTGTCGGTGCGCGGCATCGAGCTGATCAAGTTCAACGACTACATGCACTCGCTGTATGTGCCGACCAACCTGAACCTGATCCGCTTCAAGCCGCTGCGCGGCACCGGCCTGATCGTGTTCGAGCCGACCCTGGTGTTCGCCATCGTCGACAACTTCTTCGGCGGCGACGGGCGCTACCCGACGCGCATCGAGGGCCGCGAGTTCACCGCCACCGAAATGCGGGTGATCCACCTGCTGCTGAAGCAGACCTTCGCCGACCTGCGCGAGGCCTGGGCACCGGTGATGGACGTCGACTTCGAGTACATCAACTCGGAGATCAACCCGCACTTCGCCAACATCGTGACCCCGCGGGAATACGTGGTGGTGTGCCGCCTGCACGTGGAACTGGACGGTGGCGGCGGCGACATCCACGTCACCCTGCCGTACTCGATGCTGGAGCCGATCCGCGAACTGCTCGACGCGGGCATCCAGAGCGACCGCAACGACCGCGACGAGAGCTGGGGCCAGACCCTGCGCGAGCAGCTCAACATCGCCGAGGTGACGCTGTCCAGCGTGCTGGCCAGCAAGCGCATGACCCTGCGCGACCTGACCCGGCTGAAGGTTGGTGATGTGCTGCCGATCGAGCTGAATCCGCAGGTGCCGCTGTGCGTGGAGAACATCCCGGTGTTCACCGGCGAGTTCGGCATCGCCAACGGCATGAACGCCGTGAAGATCACCGCTACCCATCCGCCGGGCACCCGTCCGCGCGTACCCGTCACCCAGGAAGACCCGCAATGAACGATATCGACGCCCTCGAACCGACCCCGGCCCAGTTCAGCAGCCTGCAGGCCGATGAGGCGAACGGTCCCGACCTGAACCTGGACGTGATTCTCGACGTGCCGGTGACCCTGTCGCTGGAAGTCGGTCGCGCCCGCCTGCCGATCCGCAACCTGCTGCAGCTCAACCAGGGCTCGGTGGTGGAACTGGAACGCGGCGCCGGCGAATCGCTGGATGTGTTCGTCAACGGCACCCTGATCGCCCACGGCGAAGTGGTGGTGATCAATGACCGCTTCGGCGTGCGCCTGACCGACGTGGTCAGCCCGAGCGAGCGGATCCGGAGACTGCGTTGAGCCTGCTGGCCTCCACCCTGCTGGCGGTCGGCAAGACCGCCGCGCCGATTGGCCCGCAGGTCGGCCAGCACGCGGCCGCCGCACCGAGCCTGTTCGGTGCGGTGCTGGCGCTGCTGGCGGTGCTGGCCCTGGTCATCGGCCTGGGCTGGCTGCTCAAGCGCCTGCCCGGCAGCGGCTTCCGCCCGGCCGAAGGCATGAAGCTGGTGGCCAGCCTGAGCGTCGGTGCCAAGGAACGCGTGGTGGTGGTGGAGGTCAACGGCCAGCAGCTGCTGCTGGGCGTGACCGCCGGTGGCATCAATACCCTGCACACCCTGCCCGAACCGCTGCCGCCGCCGGCACCGGTGCGCGTGCCGGATTTCAAGAACCTGCCGAATTTCGCCCAGCTGCTGCAGCAGCGGCTGCGCAAGGACCCCTGACATGCGTGTCACCCGTACCCGTGTTGCCACCCTGATGCCGTGGCTGCTGTTGCTTGCCCTGTGCCTGTTGCCGGCACTGGCGTTCGCCGCGCCCGGCGCGCCGACCACGCCGCTGCCGGACATCAACGTCGGCAAGATCGGCGGTGCGCCGGTCAGCCTGCCGCTGCAGACCCTGCTGCTGATGACGGCGATCACCCTGATCCCGTCGATGCTGCTGGTACTGACCTCGTTCACCCGCATCATCATCGTGCTGGGCCTGCTGCGCCAGGCACTGGGCACCGGGCAGACGCCATCCAACCAGGTGCTACTGGGGCTGGCCCTGTTCCTCACCGCGATGGTGATGATGCCGACCTGGGACAAGGCCTGGAGTGCCGGCATGGCGCCCTACCTCAACGGTGAGATCGACTTCCAGGCCGCGTGGACACTGACCACCACACCGCTGCGTGGCTTCATGCTGGCGCAGATCCGCGAGACCGACCTGATGACCTTCGCCGGCATCGCCGGGCACGGTACCTATGCCAGCCCCGACGCGATCCCGTTCCCGGTGCTGGTGGCCTCGTTCGTCACCAGCGAGCTGAAGACCGCCTTCGAGATCGGCTTCCTGATCTTCATCCCGTTCGTGATCATCGACCTGGTCGTGGCCAGCGTGCTGATGTCGATGGGCATGATGATGCTGTCGCCGATGCTGGTGTCGGCCCCGTTCAAGATCCTGCTGTTCGTGCTGGTCGATGGCTGGGTGCTGACCGTGGGCACCTTGGCGGCCAGCTTCAATCCGGCCTGATATCCGTCGTAAAGCGCAGTCGAGCATGGCTCGACTCTACATGAGCGTCGCCGGGCAGCGCCCGGCGCTACCGATGGAAAGACGATGTCTCCCGAACTTGCCTTGACCGAACTGCGTGGCGGCCTGATCACCGTGTTGTGGGTGGCCGGCCCGTTGCTGCTTACCGTGCTGGTGGTGGGCGTGGTGGTCGGTGTCGTGCAGGCCGCGACCCAGCTGAACGAACCGACCATCGCCTTCGTCGCCAAGGCGGCGGCACTGACAGCCGTGCTGTTCGCCCTCGGCAGCCTGCTGATCGGCCACCTGGTTGAATTCACCACGCTGCTGTTCCAGCGCATTCCGCACCTGATCGGCTAGGACGCGCAACTCGATGGATGCCGCCACCCAGATGGCCGCCGACGGCCTGCAGGCCTTCGGCATGATCGGCACCGTGCTGTGGACCATGCTGCGTATCGGTGCGGTGGCCATGGCGATGCCGATGGTTGGAACCCGCGCAGTACCGGCGCGGGTCCGCGTGGTGCTGGCCGGCACCCTGGCCATCGCGCTGGCGCCACTGTTGCCGCCCGTACCCGAGTGGACCGGCTTCGATGCCGCCACCGTGCTGACCGTCGCCCGTGAACTGGCGATCGGCGTGGCCATCGGCATCCTGCTGCGGCTGGTGTTCGAGGCCGGCGCGATGGCCGGCGAACTGATCGCCCAGGGCACCGGCCTGGCCTTCGCGCAGATGAGCGACCCATTGCGCGGCGGCACCTCGGGCGTGATCGGCCAGTGGTTCTACCTGCTGTTCGGCCTGCTGTTCTTCACTGCCAACGGCCACCTGGCCTTGATCTCGCTGGTGGTGGACAGCTACCGGGCGCTGCCGATCGGCGCTCCGCTGCCGGACCCGCACGCGTTCTTCAGCATCGCCCCGACCTTCCTGCTGACCGTGCTGCGTGGCGCGCTGACCCTGGCGATTCCGCTGACAGTGGCAATGCTGGCGGTGAACCTGGCCTTCGGCGTGCTGGCCCGCGCCGCGCCGGCGCTGAACCCGATCCAGCTCGGCCTGCCGGTCTCGCTGCTGCTGGGCCTGTTCCTGCTGGCCCTGCTGGCCGGGGAAATGGGCCCACCGGTACAGCGCCTGTTCGACGCCGCCTTCCAGGCTGCGGACGCGGTCACACGCTGACCCGGTCATCACGTTTTGCCGCTTGCCCTTCCCCCGGGTCTGCGCGTTAGAGTGAATGCGTGGCGTCCAGGGGGGACGCCACGATCGGCCAGCGTTCCGCGCCGGCCCGCCTCATGCATGCCCCACCGTGGTTTCCGTCGACAGGCAGGTCCGGGAGACTGACGAATGCTGGTAGGCACGTACAACCCGTGGCTGGTGGCGATCTCGTTGCTGGTTGCCGTGATGGCCTCGTACACCGCGCTGGCGATGGCCGGGCGCACGGTCACCGCACCCGGCAAGGGCGCCGCATGGTGGTGGCGGCTCGGCGGCGGCTTCGCCATGGGCCTGGGCATCTGGTCGATGCACTTCATCGGCATGCTCGCCTTCAACCTGCCCATTCCGCTCGGCTACGACCTGCCGATCACCCTGCTTTCGCTCGCTCTGGCCATTGCCTCGTCAGTGTTCGCGCTGTGGCTGGTCTCGCTGCGCACCCTGCCGCATCCGCGGCTGGCCGGTGGTGCGCTGCTGATGGGCACCGGCATTGCTGGCATGCATTACGTTGGCATGGCCGCCATGCGCATGCGCCCGGGCATCGAATACGACCCCGGTTGGCTGCTGTTCTCGCTGATGGTGGCGGTCGCCGCCTCGTGGACCGCGCTGTACGTGGCATTCCGCCTGCGCGCGCAGCGCACGCGGGTGGGTGATCGGCTGGCCGCGGCCGGCCTGCTCGGGCTGGCCATCGTCGGCATGCACTACACCGGCATGGCCGCCGCACGCTTCCCGGAAGGCAGCGTCTGCGGCGCGGCGGTGGGCGACGGGCTGCAGAGCGAATGGTTGGCGATGCTGGTGGTGGTGCTGACCGTGGCCATCCTGGCCGTCGTGCTGGTGGTGTCGTGGCTGGATCAGCGCGTGGAAGCGCAGCTGCTGCGCCTGCGCAATTCACTGCTGAGCACCTCGCTGACCGACGCCCAGCAGGAACTGACCCAGGCCGCGCTGCACGACCCCCTGACCCGCCTGCCCAACCGCCTGCTGCTGCAACGGCGCATCGTGCAGGCGCTGGCCGAGGCCGAACAGGGCGGCAACCGCTTCGCGGTGATGTTCATGGACCTGGACGGGTTCAAGCAGGTCAACGATGCCTATGGCCACCAGGCCGGTGATGCCCTGCTGGTGGCGGTGGCGGAGCGAACGCGCCAGCTGTTGCGGCCGCACGACATGCTGGCACGGCTGGGCGGCGATGAATTCGTGCTGGTGGTGCGCATCGAGCACGACGAGGACCTGCCGACCCTGGCCCGTCGCATCCTTCAGGCGGTGGGCAGCGGCCCGCTGCTGCCCGACAACGAACTGCAGGTGACCGCCAGCATCGGCGTGGCGATCTGCCCCGACCACGCCGCAAGCGAGCGCCAGCTGATGGCCTTCGCCGATGCAGCGATGTACCAGGCCAAGGAATCAGGGCGCAACGCCTTCGTGCTGTTCGCCGACTGGATGAACGACAGCGCCGAGCAGCAGTTCCGCCTGCTGGCCGACCTGCGCCGGGCGATCGGCAGCGATCAGCTGTTCCTGAACTACCAGCCGAAGATCCGCGTGGCCACGCAGAAGGTGGCCGGCGCCGAGGCGCTGATCCGCTGGCGCCATCCCGAGCATGGCCTGATTCCGCCGGATCGCTTCATCCGCCTGGCCGAACGCAGCGGCGCGATCAACGACATCGGCCGCTGGGCGCTGGACCAGGCCTGCCAGCAGCTGCGGCGCTGGCACGACGCCGGCCACGAAGGCTGGTCGATGTCGGTGAACCTGTCGCCGGTACAGTTCAGTTCGCCGCATCTGCTGCAGGACGTGCGCTCGGTGATCGAACGCCACGCCATCGCGCCCCGCCATCTGGTGCTGGAGATCACCGAAAGCACGGTGATGCGCGATACCGACACCAGCCTGCGCCTGCTGCAGGCGCTGTCGGCGCTCGGCGTCGGCATTTCCATCGACGACTTCGGCACCGGCTATTCCAGCCTGCTGTACCTGAAGCGGCTGCCGGCCACCGAGATCAAGATCGACCACGCCTTCGTGCGCGACCTGGAGCACAGCGCTGAGGACGTGGTGATCGTCTCGGCGATCGTGGCGCTGGGCCACGCACTGGACATGGACATCGTGGCCGAAGGGGTGGAGACCGCTGCCCAGCGCGCCTACCTGGAACGATTGGGCTGCGACTACCTGCAGGGCTACCTGCTCGGTCGCCCGGTCGATGCCGCCCGCTTCATGCAGCTGCACGACCTGCCCCGGCCACGGGTGGAACTGGCGCAGAGCCCGCCGACCCAGCATCCACCCGGGTAACTCCGGGCTGCACGCCTGCGGGGTACGGCCTGGTGCTGCCCGCACCTGCCCTGGCAGGTGCCCATCCTGGTTGGCACCTGAACCCGTCACGGAACAGTTCTTGCACGCACCCCGGCATCCCCTGCCGCAGTGCCCGTGATGTCCGAGAACGAATCCGCCGGCGAAAAGACCGAACAACCCACCGAAAAACGCCTGCGCGACGCCCGTGAACAGGGCAACCTGCCGCGCTCGCGCGAACTCGGCACGGCCGCCGTGTTCGGCGCCGGCGTGCTGGCGGTGATGGCCATGAGCGGCTCGATCGGCCGCGGCGCGACCGCCTGGATGAAGCATGCGCTCAGCCCGGAACAGAGCCTGCGGCAGAACCCGAAGGAACTGTTCGGCCACTTCGGCGACCTGCTGCTGCAGTTCCTGCTGGTGATCGCGCCGCTGGTGCTGGTCTGCCTGCTGGCCAGCTTCGTCGCGCCGCTGGTGATGGGCGGCCTGCGCTGGTCGCAGAAGGCATTGCTGCCCGACATCAACCGGCTGAACCCGATGAGCGGGCTCAAGCGCCTGTATGGCCCGGAGGCCATCGCCGAGTTCACCAAATCGCTGCTGCGCGTGGCCTTCGTCGGCGTCGCCGCTGGCCTGGTGGTGTGGACCGGCTTCGATACCCTGCGCGGGTTGATCCACCACCCGCTGGAGACCGCCATCACCGACGGCCTCGGCTTCACCCTGCGGCTGCTGCTGGCCACCGCCGGCGCGATGCTGGTGCTGGCCGCCATCGATGCCCCGTACCAGCGCTGGAACTGGATGCGCAAGCTGAAGATGACCCGTGAAGAGCTGCGCCGGGAAATGAAGGAAAGCGAGGGCAGCCCGGAGGTGAAGGGGCGCATCCGCCAGCTGCAGCAGCAGATGGCCAACCGCCGGATGATGGAAGCGGTGCCCACTGCCGACGTGGTGGTGGTCAACCCGACCCACTACGCGGTGGCCCTGAAGTACGAAGGCGGCGCCATGAACGCCCCCACCGTGGTCGCCCTGGGCGTGGACGAGACCGCCCTGCGCATCCGTGAAGTGGCCGACGGCAACAAGGTCGCGATCGTCTCTGCCCCGCCTTTGGCACGCGCCTTGTATCGGGAAGGCCAACTCGGAAAGGAAATCCCCGTGAGACTGTATTCGGCCGTCGCCCAGGTCCTGTCCTACGTCTACCAGCTGCGCTCCTGGCGCACTGGGCCGATGCCGGACGCCCCGCACATCCAGGTGGATGAATTCGGCAAGGGAGGCCGCCCGTGAGCGCCCAGCCTTCCTCCGGCTTCAACACCCGCCGCGCCCTGGAAATGATCCGCCAGGGACTTGGCGCGCCGCTGATCGTGCTGGCCCTGCTGGCCATGGTCGTGGTGCCGCTGGCCGCGCCGGTGCTCGATGCACTGTTCACCTTCAACATCGCCATCTCGCTGATGGTGCTGCTGGCGGTGGTCTACGTGAAGCGCCCGCTGGACTTCACCATCTTCCCGATCGTGCTGCTGATCACCACCATGCTGCGGCTGGCGCTGAACGTGGCCTCCACCCGCGTGATCCTGCTCAACGGCCAGAACGGCCATGACGCCGCGGGCAAGGTCATTGCCGCGTTCGGCGAGTTCGTGATCGGCGGCAACTACGCGGTCGGCATCGTGGTGTTCGCGATCCTGACCATCATCAACTTCGTGGTCATCACCAAGGGCGCCGGCCGCGTCTCGGAAGTGACCGCGCGCTTCATCCTGGACGCGATGCCCGGCAAGCAGATGGCCATCGACGCCGACCTCAACGCCGGATTGCTGACGCGTGAAGAGGCCAAGGCGCGCCGCGAGGAAGTCCGCGAGGAAGCCGACTTCTACGGCGCGATGGACGGTGCCAGCAAGTTCATCCGCGGCGACGCCATCGCCGGCATCCTGATCCTGTTCATCAACATGCTCGGCGGCCTGGCCGTGGGCGTGATGCAGCACGGCATGCCGTTCGGCCAGGCGGCCGCCACCTATACCCTGCTGTCGATCGGTGACGGCCTGGTGGCGCAGCTGCCGGCGCTGCTGGTGTCCAGTGCGGTGGCGATGCTGGTCACCCGCGCCTCGCGTTCGCAGGACATGGCCCAGGCCATGACCGGCCAGGTGTTCGGCCAGTACCGCGCGCTGGCGATCACCGCCGGCATCCTCGGCCTGGTCGGGCTGGTGCCGGGCATGCCCAACGTCGCTTTCCTGACGCTGGCGGCGATCCTCGGCTTCATCGCCTGGAAGCTGTACCGCAAGGAGAAGGCACCGGCAGCCAATGCGGCGGCCGCGGGCGGCGACGCGGCCGCGCTCAATGCACTGGGCCGCCCGGCCGCACCGGCACCGACCGCCGAACTGAGCTGGGACGAGCTGCGCCCGGTCGATCCGCTGGGCCTGGAGGTCGGCTACCGGCTGATCCCGCTGGTGGATGCCAACCAGGGCGGCGAGCTGATGGCGCGGATCAAGGGCGTGCGCCGCAAGCTGACCCAGGATGTCGGCTTCCTGATCCCCTCGGTACACATCCGCGACAACCTGGAACTGCCGGCCAACGGCTACCGCGTGCTGGTGCATGGCGTGCCGGTGGCCACCGCCGAGATCCATCCCGACCGCGAGCTGGCGCTGGACCCTGGCAGCGCGCTGGGCGCACTGGAGGGCATTGCCGGCAAGGACCCTGCGTTCGGCCTGGATGCCACCTGGATCCAGCCGCACCAGCGTGCCCAGGCCGAAACGCTGGGCTACACGGTGGTCGATCCGGCCACGGTGGTCGCCACCCACCTGTCGCACCTGATCCGCGAGCACGCGCCGGAACTGCTCGGCCACGAGGAAGTGCAGCACCTGCTGGCCAACCTGGCCAAGAGCGCGCCCAAGCTCGTCGAAGATCTGACGCCGAAGGCGCTGCCGCTGTCGGCGGTGGTGCGCGTGCTGCAGAACCTGCTGGTGGAACGCATTCCGATCCGCCAGCTGCGCAAGATCGCCGAAGCGCTGGTCGAGCATGCGCCCAGCAGCCAGGACCCGGCCGTGCTGACCGCCGCGGTGCGCACTGCGCTGGGCCGCTTCATCGTGCAGGAGATCGCCGGAATGTCGGCGGAGCTGCCGGTGTTCACCCTCAACCCGCAATTGGAACGTGTCTTGCAGGAGTCCACGCAGGGCAACGGCGCCGCGCTGGAACCCGGACTCGCTGAGCGACTGCACCAGAGCCTGGCCGAATGTGTCAGCAAGCAGGAAGCCCGCAACGAGCCCGCGGTCGTGCTGGTACCCGGCCCGGTGCGCGCCGCGCTGGCCCGCCTGGTCCGCCACAGCGTTCCGTCGCTGTCGGTCCTGGCCTACAGCGAGGTGCCGGAAGACAAGCGCCTGAAGCTGGTCGGAACGATCAGCTGACGCCGCCCTTCGATGCGCCAGAAAACAGACACCACCTTCGAACCAACGCAACAGACAGACACCAAGGGGAACCCGCACCGTGCAGACCACCGACCACCCGAGTTCCCCGACCGCCACTCCGCCGTCTTCGTCCCGTGACCACAGCATGAAAATCAAACGATTCGTCGCCGCCGACATGCGCTCGGCCATGAACCTGGTGCGCAAGGAACATGGTCCTGACGCCGTGATCCTGTCCAACCGCCGGATCGAGGAAGGCATCGAGATCGTCGCCGCCGCCAACTACGACGAGAGCGCCGTGCAGCGTGCACTGGAAGCCTCGCGCCGCGACGTGGCCCCGCCGCCGGCGCCCAAGCCGCGTACCGCCGCCGATGCGGTGATCGCCGCGGTTACCCGCCGCCGCAGCAGCACCCCGGCACCGGAACCGGTGGCCGCCACCACCTCGGCCGTCGCTGCCCTCGCCCGTGCGGCCGTCGGCGCCACCGGCCGCACCCTGGACAGCGCCGACGAAATCGTGCCGACCCGCGGCAGCACCGGCTTCGCCGCCACGCTGGCACGCGCCGCCGTCAACGAACCGGCGCTGCCGGAGCAGATCTTCGCCCCGTTCGCCGAAACCATCGTCGCGCCGGCCGCACCGGCCAACCGCGCCCGCTTCCCGATCGACCCGCCGCACGAGGCGCATCACGAAAGTCCGGCGCCGGCCGTACAGCCGCCGCCGCTGCCGACCGCTGCCGTGGCCGTGACCGACGTGCAGCCCGGCATCGCCGCCAGCGAACCGGCAGCGGTGGACGCCGACGACGAAGCCAGCCCGGCCCCGGTGCTGGCCCCGGCCCCGACGCTGACGGTGGTCGCCCCGGACGACGCCGAGATCCGCCAGCTGCGCCACGAAGTGGCCGGCATGCGCCAGGTGATCGAGCGCGAGATGAACCGCTTCACCGACGAGCGCCTGCGCGGCTGCCCGGTACGCGCCACCGCGCTGGACCTGATGGACGAATACGGCTTCGACGCCGGCCTGGCCCGCGACGTGGCCATGCAGATCCCGCTGGAGACCGAAGCGCACCGTGGCCGCGGCCTGATGCTGGGGCTGATCTCGCGCAAGCTGCCGATCGCTCCGGTCGACCCGCTGGAAGAAGGCGGCGTGATCGCCCTGGTCGGCCCGACCGGCGCCGGCAAGACCACCACCATCGCCAAGCTCGCCTCGCGCTTCGCCGAGAAGCACGCCCCGCGTGACGTCGCCCTGGTGACCACCGATACCACCCGCATCGGCGCCCGCGAGCAGCTGTACGGCTACGGCCGCCAGCTCGGCATCGCCGTGCACGAGGCCAACAGCGGCACCGACCTGGACCAGCTGCTGGAACGCCTGAAGGACTACAAGCTGGTGCTGATCGACACCGCCGGCCTGGGCCCGCGCGACCGTGCACTGGCCGCCCAGCTGCAGTGGCTGCGCGCCGCCCGCCAGGTCCGCACCCTGCTGGTGCTGCCAGCCAACACCAGCTTCGGTGACATGGACGAGGTGGTCCGCCGCTTCGGCGCCGCCAACCCGCAGGGGTTGGTACTGAGCAAGCTGGACGAGACCGGCCGCTTCGGCAACGCCCTGTCGGTGGCCGTCGACCACTCCCTGCCGATCACCTGGGTGACCGATGGCCAGGATGTTCCGGAGGACCTGCACCGGGCCAGCGCAGCCAATCTTGTACTTCGCCTTGAAGATTTGCGCCGAGCGGCCGATATGCCCTGCAACCCGGAGTTGAACCATGCCGTCGCGTGAGTACGCCAAGCTGACCAAGACCTTCCCGCTGTCGGCCACCCGCAGCGAGCCGCTCGGCCCTGTGCGCACCATTGCCGTCACCGGCGGCAAGGGCGGCGTGGGCAAGACCAACGTCTCGGCCAACCTGGCCGTGGCACTGGCCGGCATGGGCAAGCGCACGCTGCTGCTGGACGCCGACCTCGGCCTGGCCAACATCGACGTGATCCTGGGGCTGAACCCCACCTTCACGCTGGCCGACCTGGTCGCCGGCCGCTGCTCGCTGGAAGACGTCATCGTCGAAGGCCCGAACGGCGTGCTGGTGGTCCCGGCCGCGTCCGGCCGCCGGCACATGGCCGAGCTGGCCCCGGCCGAGCATGTCGGCCTGGTCAACGTGTTCTCCGAACTGGAACGCGAGCTGGACATCATGGTGGTGGACACCGCCGCCGGCATCACCGACGGCGTTCTGACCTTCTGCCAGGCCGCGCAGGACACCGTGGTGGTGGTCTGCGACGAGCCGGCCTCGATCACCGACGCCTACGCACTGATCAAGGTGCTGTCGCGCGAACGCGGCGTGGACCGCATCCAGGTGGTGGCCAACATGGTGCGCGACCCCAACGAGGGCCGCGTGCTGTACGAGAAGCTGACCCGCGTCTGCGAGAAATTCCTCGCCGATGTCTCGCTGAACTACCTGGGCTGCGTGCCGCAGGATGACTGGCTGCGCCTGTCGGTGCAGCGCCAGCAGCCGGTGGTGAAGGCCTACCCGTCCAGCCCGGCGGCGCTGGCGATCACCGAGATCGCCCGCCGCACCGCACGCTGGCAGGCGCCGACCGAACCGCGCGGCGGCGTCGAGTTCTTCCTCGAACGCATCCTCAAGCAACGTGGGGTGGCGGCATGAAAGGCGCAGCCCAGTACCGGGAGGTCCAGCGCTCGGCCGCCAACGAGGTGATCGCCCAGCACTCGGACCTGGTGCGGCGCATCGCCCACCACCTTGCCGCACGCCTGCCGGCCAGCGTCGAAGTCGACGACCTGATCCAGGCCGGCATGATGGGCCTGATCGAGGCCTCGCGCAGCTACGACGCCGACCAGGGCGCCTCGTTCGAGACCTACGCCTCGATCCGCATCCGCGGCTCGATGATCGATGAAATCCGGCGGGGCGACTGGGTGCCGCGCTCGGTGCACCGCCGCGCCCGCGACGCCGCCGCCACCATCCGCCGGCTCGAGCAGAGCAGTGGCCGTGCCGCCAGCGCTACCGAAGTGGCTGCCGCGATGGAGATGCCGCTGCCCGAATACCTGCGGCTGATGGAAGACGCCGCGCGTGGCCAGGTGCTGAGCCTGGAGTCGCGCATCGAGGACCAGGGCGAGCTGGACACCGTCGCCCAAGGCGGCCCGACCCCGCAGCAGGTGCTGGAGCGCGGCGAGTTCGGCCGCGAGCTGGGCAAGGCCATCGGCCATCTGCCCGAGCGCGAACAGCTGGTGCTCTCGCTCTATTACGAGCAGGAACTGAACCTGAAGGAGATCGGCGCGGTGCTCGGCGTGAGCGAGTCGCGGGTCTGCCAGATCCACGGCCAGGCCGTGCTGCGCCTGCGTGGCCGGCTGAAAATCTTCGAGGCGGCGGACGCCGGCCTGGAAGAATGAACATCCCCGAGGCGGCTGCCCCCGGCCGCCCGGAATGAACAACAAAGGAACTCTGCTTTGAACAAGAACATGCGCATCCTGATCGTCGACGACTTCTCGACCATGCGTCGAATCGTCAAGAACCTGCTGGGCGATCTGGGCTTCACCAATACCGCCGAAGCCGAGGACGGGCATGCTGCGCTGTCGCTGCTGCAGAGCCAGCCGTTCGATTTCGTGGTCACCGACTGGAACATGCCGGTGATGACCGGCATCGAGCTGCTCAAGGCGATCCGTGCCGATGCCAAGCTGAAGACCCTGCCGGTGCTGATGGTCACCGCCGAAGCCAAGCGCGAGCAGATCATCGAAGCCGCCCAGAGCGGCGTGAACGGCTACATCATCAAGCCGTTCACCGCGCAGACCCTGGAAGAAAAGCTGGGCAAGATCTTCGAACGCCTGGCGGCCAGCGCCTGATGGACACCACGGTCGACCGCAATGCCCTCGCCCTGCGCCTGCAGGAAGCCCTGGACGCACTGGAGTCCGGTGACGAGGCCGCCTGGCGGCAGCGCATCGACGGACTGGTCGCGCTGCGCACGCAGCCGATGATGAGCGGCCTTTCGCGGCTGGCCCGCGAACTGGGACAGGCGCTGGGTGAACTGCCGACCGTACCCAGCGAAGCCGGTGAGCTCGATGACGCCTGCGCGCGCCTGGACCACGTGGTGGCAATGACCGAACAGGCCACGCACCGCACCCTCGACCTGGCCGAGGAATGCCGCAGCCTGACCGAACAACTGCGCGCCGAAGGCCTGCAGCCTGGCCAGGATGCGCAGCTTGAGCGCATCCGCCACAACCTCACCGAGATCGCCCTGACCCAGAGCTACCAGGACCTGACCGGGCAGATCATCCGTCGCGTGGTCGGCATCGTCCGCCGCGTGCACGAAGGCTTCGGCGCGCTCGGCCTGCCGCCGGAACAGCATCGCACCGACCCGGAACTGGCCGGGCCGGCACTGAAGGGACTGGACCGCCACGCGGTCTCGCAGAACGACGCCGACGACCTGTTGTCGGACCTGGGGCTGTAAGCATGAGCGCGGTATCCGACGACATCACTGCCGATTTCATCATCGAGGCACAGGAAATCCTGGACCGCCTGGGCGAACAGCTGGTGTCGCTGGAGCAGGCACCGCAGGACAGCGAGCAGCTCAATGCGGTGTTCCGTGGTTACCACACGCTCAAGGGTGGTGCCGGCTTCCTCGGCGTCACCGCCATGGTCGAGCTGTGCCATGCCGCCGAAGAAGCGCTCGGCATCGCGCGCGCTGGCCACGCCGTGTTGCAGGCCCATCACTTCGACGCGGCCCAGCAATCGCTGGATTACCTGCAGTCGATGCTCGATGCAGTGTCTTCCGGCACCGAACCGGGCTACGCCCCGCCGGAGCTGATCGCACAGTTCGACATGCACGGTGGCGGAACCGTGGCCCCCACCGCCTCGGCACCCGCTGCCGGCGGCGGCGACCTGATCACCGAAGACGAATTCGAGGCCCTGCTCGACCAGCTGCACGGCGGCAACGCGCCCACTGCGGTGACGTCGGCGAAGAAGGCCGACGACGGGCTGATCAGCGAGGACGAATTCGAAGCCCTGCTTGACCAGCTGCACGGTGGTGCGGCCCCCGGCAGCAAAGCGGTCGCCGCCGCGCCGGTTGCTCCGCCGCCGGCACCCCGCCCGGCGGCGCCCACGCCGCCCGCGAAGCCGGCCGCCAAGCCACTGGCCGAGGCCGAACACACCGTGCGCGTGGACACCAAGCGCCTGGACGCGATCGTCAACCTGATCGGCGAACTGGTGCTGTCACGCAACCGGCTGAAGACACTGCGCGCACGCCTGCGCGACGAAGAGCTGGACCGCGCGGTCTCCACCCTGGACATCGCCACTGCCCGCCTGCAGTCGGCAGTGATGCGTACCCGCATGCAGCCGGTCGGCAAAGTGTTCTCGCGCTTCCCCAAGGTGGCCCGCGACGTCGCCCGCTCGCTGAAGAAGGAAGTGGACCTTGAGCTGATCGGCGCCGAGACCGAGCTCGACCGCAACCTGGTCGAGGCTCTGGCCGACCCGCTGGTGCACCTGGTCCGCAACGCCATCGACCATGGCGTGGAAATGCCCGACCTGCGCGAAGCGCAGGGCAAGCCTCGGATGGGCCATGTGCGCCTGTCAGCCCAGCAGGAAGGAGACTATGTCAGCATCGAGGTGCAGGACGATGGCGCCGGCATCGACCCGGAAAAGCTGCGTGCGAAGGCACGCGAGAAGGGCCTGATCGATCCGGAAGCCGCGGCCCGCCTGAGCAGTGAAGAATGCCTGCACCTGGTGTTCCTGCCCGGCTTCTCGACCAAGCAGCAGGTCACCGATATCTCCGGCCGTGGCGTCGGCATGGACGTGGTGCAGTCGCGCATCCGCGAACTGAGCGGCCAGATCCAGATCCAGTCGGAACTGGGCCGAGGCAGCCGTTTCCTGATCCGCGTGCCGCTGACCCTGGCCATCCTCCCCACCCTGCTGGTGCAGGCCGGCGAGGATGTCTATGCGCTGCCGCTGGCGCGCGTGATGGAAGTGCTGCACGCACCGCGCACCTCGTTGGGCTGGTTCGATGGCCGTGCCGTGCTCGACCGGCGCTCGCATACCCTGCCGCTGGTCGATCTGCGCCAATGGCTGGATGTGACGCCGGCCGCCTCGACCCTGCTGACCATCGTGGTGCTGCAGGCTGGCGAAGCCCGCTTCGGCCTGGTCGTGGACCAGGTGCGCGGGCGCGAGGAAGTGGTGATCAAGCCGCTGCCCAAGGCCCTGCGCGGCCTACGTGGTTATGCCGGTGCAACCTTGATCGGCGATGGTCGCATGGCGCTGATCCTGGACGTGGACGGCCTGCGATGAACCCCGCCGGGCCCCGCCCGGCGGCCCGAAAACTGTGACTACCGTCTGTACGCGATCTCCCGGTGTCTCAAGTCCCATTCATACACGCCGATACCGGAACCATGGATAGACTCAGCCTCATTGGACTCTTTCTCGCCCTGGCCTCGCTGGTCGGCGGCAGCATCCTCAAGGGCGCCGGCCTGGCGTCGTTGTGGTCGCCTGCGGCGTTCGTGATCGTCATCGTCGGCACCATCGCCGCGATCCTGCTGCACACCTCACCGGCGGTATTCAAGCACGCGTTCAAGATCGTGCGCTGGGTCGTGCGCCCGCCGCACAGCGACCGCCGTGAGCTGATCCAGCAGATCGTCGAGTGGAGCAACATCGCACGCCGCCAGGGCCTGCTGGGCCTGGAGTCGCAGGTGGAAGCACAGCAGGACCCGTTCCTGCGCAAGGGCCTGCAGCTGCTGGTGGACGGCGTCGAACCGGAGTCGATGCGGCACATGCTGGAAATCGAACTGGGCAGCCAGGAACACCAGGACCAGGCCGGCGCCAAGGTGTTCGAGGCGATGGGCATCTATGCGCCGACGCTCGGCATCATCGGCGCCGTGCTGGGCCTGATCGCGGTGATGAAGAACCTGGCCGACCCGAGCAAGCTCGGCCACGGCATCGCCGCCGCGTTCACCGCCACCATCTACGGCATCGCCTCGGCCAACCTGCTGTTCCTGCCGATCGCCGCCAAGCTCAAGAGTGTGATTTCGCACAATACCCGCGACCGCGAAATGGTCATCGAAGGCCTGATCTCGATCGCGCAGGGCGAGAACCCGCGCAACATCGAAACCAATCTCTCCGGCTTCCTGCACTGACATGGCCCGCCGCAAGCACCACGAAGAGCACGCCAACCATGAAGCATGGGCGATCCCCTATGCCGACCTGATGACGCTGCTGCTCGCCTTCTTCGTGGTCATGTATGCCATTTCCTCGGTCAACGAGGGCAAGTACCGGATCATGGCCGATGCGCTCACCGATGCCTTCGGTGGTGCGCCGCGCACCATCAACCCGGTGCAGGTTGGTAACAAGCAGGTGCAGGGCGGCGGCTGGGACAGCCCGTCGGTGATCAAGTCCGGCACCAAGATCGGTCCGTCCGCACCCGCCCCGTCACATGACCCGACGCTGCTGCCGTCGATGGCATCGCAGATGCGCATGCCGGTATCGGTGCACAACCAGGAACAGATCGCGCGCGCCGAGCGCCAGCTCAACAGCATCGCCGACCGCCTGACCGCCGCGCTGGCGCCGCTGATCGACCGCGGCATGATCAGCGTGCGCCGCACCGAACTGTGGATCGAGGTCGAGATCAACAGTGACATCCTGTTCCCCACCGGCTCGGCCGCGCTGGACGTGCACGCACGGCAGACCCTGGCCAGCCTGGCCGACGTGCTGCGCGATGTGCCCAACAGCGTGCGCGTGGAAGGCCACACCGACAACGTGCCGATCGCCACCGCCACCTTCCCGTCCAACTGGGAACTGTCGGCCGGGCGCGCGGCCAGCGTGGTGCACCTGTTCGCCGACCAGGGCGTGCAGCCGTCACGGCTGGCGATGGTCGGCTACGGCCAGTTCCGCCCGCGCGAAGAGAACGACAGCGCGCAGGGCCGCAACCGCAACCGCCGGGTGATGGTCATCATCCTGGCCGACACCTCGCACTCGGTCGATCCGCTCGGGCAGCGCCTGAACGCTGCCACCGGCGCCGTCGACACCAGCGCCACCGAACAAGCCGCCGCAACTCCGGCTACCGCCCCCACCTCCCCCATCGCACCGGTGAAGTTGCCGCCGGTGCCGGCTGGCAGCCGCGTCGGCGCCGCCGTTCCCCCGGCAATGAAGGAGTAAACCGATGCGCATCTGGGCAGTCGCCAACCAGAAGGGCGGAGTCGGCAAGACCACCACCACCCTCGCCCTCGGCCGCGGCCTGGCCGCGCTCGGCCACCGCGTGCTGCTGATCGACCTCGATCCGCATGCCTCGCTCAGCCGCGCCTTCGGCGTGCCGGTGGACCCGCCGCCGGCCGGCGTGCTGGAACTGTTCGGCGCCCCACCGGCCGACCTGTCCAGCCTGTGCCATGCCAGCAGCATCCACGGCCTGGACTACGTCTGCGCACAGTCGGCACTGGCCACGCTGGAGCGTCGCAGCGCCAACCAGCCCGGCCTCGGCCTGGCCCTGCAGAATGCACTGGCGCGCCACCAGGGCCAGCACGACTACATCCTGCTGGACTGCGCGCCGACCCTCGGCCTGCTGATGATCAATGCGCTGGCGGCTGCCGATCGCCTGATCATCCCGACCCAGGCCGAACCGCTGGCCCTGCACGGCCTGGATGGCATGGTCCGCACCGGCGAGATGGTCGAGCGCTCGCGCCGCCGTCCGCTGCCGATCTCGATCCTGCCCACCCTGTTCGACCGCCGCACCCGCGCCGGCAACGAGTCGCTGCGCACCATGCAGGACCGTCATGGCGCGCGCGTATGGGAAGACGCGATTCCGATCGACACCCGCATCAGCAACGCCGCCGGCCTGACCCTGCCCAGCGTCGGCGAGGACTACCCTGGCCGCGGCCTGGCCGCGTATCGCCGCGCCCTGAACTGGATTCTCGGCGAGGACGCGCGCGCCCTGGAGCAGGCCGCATGAACAGCACCGGCGTACTGGACGATTACCTGGACGAACTGCTGGGCGAAGCGATTGTCGCGCCGCCGCCCGCCAGCGCCCGGCCGAGCGCAGCGAGCGGAGCGGCCGCCGAGCGCGAGCCGACCTGGGATGACCTGCCGGCCGAAGTGATCTACGAAACCGAAACCGTGGCCACCGCCCCGTCCACAGACGACGCCGCGCTCGAGGCCGCGTTCGAGGTGGCGGCAACGATCGAGCGCGAGCCGACCTGGGACGACCTGCCGGCTGAAGTGATCTACGAAACCGACACCGTGGCCGCTGCCCCGGCCGCGGACGACGCCGCGCTGGAGGCCGCATTCGAGGCCGCCGCAACGCCGGCCGCCGCCGACGGCGAACCGACCTGGGATGACCTGCCAGACGAGGTGCTGCACGAGACAGCCCCGGCGCCGGCCACCGCTAGCGCCGGCCCGGAACCCACCTGGGACGACCTTCCGGACGAAGTGATCTACGAGACCGATACGGCTGACAGCCATCGCCTCGCCCATACCGACAGTCCGGGCCTGCAGGCGGCATTCGAAGCCGCCGCGGGTGGCGAGGACGTCGCCACGCCCCCGCCGGCCGTGGTTGCGTCGCCGGTACCACCGGCGGCACCGCGAGCAGCCGCCGTACCCACCGCACGCGCCGCAGCTGCACCGCCACCGCGGGTCGCCGTGGACGCCCCCGCAGCCAGCCGCCCCAGCAGCTGGCAGGAACTGCAGGCGCAGGCGCACCACCCGGCCAGCAGCCCGCACCCGCAGAACCGCCGCGCCGGCGAGCGCACCTCGCGCTGGCTGCGCCTGCGCTGTGGCACCCAGGCCTATGCGCTGGAGCTGCTGAAGGTGCAGGAAGTGGTGCTGCCGGTGCCGCTGCTGCCATTGCGCGGCACCGCACCGGCCATGCTCGGCATCATGAACCTGCGCGGCCAGGTAGTACCGGTGATGGACCTCGGCCTGCACCTCGGTGCCGCCGCCGCCGAGGACGACGCGCAGACCCGCATCGTGGTGCTGGAAGAAGACGGCGAGACCCTCGGCCTGCGCGTGTCGGCGGTGGAAGACGTCGCCAACCTCACCGACTCGCAGATCGAGCCACCCGATACCGCGCGCATCTGCCAGATCTCCAACGATCTGTTCCGTGGCGTGGCCCGGGTCAGCCAGCGCCCGATGATCCTGCTCGACGCCACGCAACTGTTGAGCTGAGTCGGCGCATCGCGCCGATTCTTCTAAAGAACCCCGCCGGGGTGCCGTTATGGATCACGGAACCGTTTGTCCGGAGCAACGATGAGCACTGTCGAACTGGGTGAGGATCTCGGCATCGAGAGCAGCACCGAGCTCAAGAACCGCCTCGCCCCGCTGGTGGCGCAGGCCGGCGAGCTGACCCTGGATGCAAGCCAGGTCGGCCGCATCCACACCGCCGCCATACAGGTGCTGTGTGCGTTCGTGCAGGCCCGCCGCGAGGCAGGCCTGGGCACCGGCTTCCACGGTTGCACCGCAACCTTCCGTGACGCCGCGCGCCTGCTGGGCGTCACCCAGGCCCTGGGCCTGGACGCAACCCATGACAACCTGAAATCTGTGGAGAACGCTGCATGAGCGCACGTATCTTGGTGGTGGACGATTCGGCGTCGATGCGCCAGATGGTTTCCTTCGCCCTCACCTCGGCCGGTTTTGCCGTCGAAGAAGCTGAAGACGGCGCGGTCGCGCTCGGTCGCGCCAAGGGCCAGCGCTTCAATGCGGTGGTCACCGACGTCAACATGCCGAACATGGACGGCATCGCGCTGATCCGCGAACTGCGCCAGCTGCCGGACTACAAGTTCACCCCGCTGCTGATGCTGACCACCGAGTCGGCCGCCGACAAGAAGTCCGAAGGCAAGGCCGCCGGTGCCACCGGCTGGCTGGTCAAGCCGTTCAATCCGGAACAGCTGGTCGCCACCGTGCAGAAAGTGCTGGGCTGATCGCCCGGCACCGCTCCCCTTCTTCGCTTCCGGACCACCACTGCCATGAGCATGGACCTGCAACGCTTCCACGCCACCTTCTTCGAGGAGAGCCGCGAAGGCCTCGACGCGATGGAGGCTGGCCTGCTGGCCCTGGAATCGGGGCAGCAGGACGCGGAGATCATCAATTCGGTGTTCCGCGCCGCCCACTCGATCAAGGGCGGCGCCGGCACCTTCGGCTTCGATGCGATCGCCGGCCTGACCCACGTGCTGGAAACGCTGCTCGATGAGCTGCGTGCCGGCAAGCGGGCACTGGAAGGCCACGCCGTCGACGCCATGCTGTCCTCGGTGGACGTGCTGCGCGCCCTGTTGCGCGAAGCCGAACACGGCCAGGCCGCCGATCCCGCGGCCGTCGCCGCGGTGAAGGCACGCCTGGAAGCGGTGCTCTCCGGCCAGGCCGCGCCGAGTGCCCCGGCCGCCGCGGCCGCCAAGGTGGACGACACGCCGGAAGCCTGGCAGATCGGCTTCACTCCGGCACCGTCGCTGTTCATGAGCGGCAACGATCCGCTGCGCATCATCCGCGAACTGGAACACCTCGGGTCGCTGCAGGTCGCCGCGCGCATCGAGCGCCTGCCCGGCTTCGCCCAGCTCGACCCGCTCGAGGCCCACCTGGCGTGGGACCTGGGCCTGGTCGGCAAGGTGCCGCGCAGCAAGATCGAAGACACCTTCGCCTGGGTGCTGGACGACTGCGAACTGGACATCCGTCCGGCGGCGCCGCCGAGCCTGGCCACCCAGGCCCCGTCCGCAACAGCCCCTTCCACACCGGCTCCTGCGGCACCTTCCGCACCCGCGCCCGCGGCCAGCGGCGGCGCACCCCAGGAAGCCGAAACCTCGATCCGGGTCAGCGTCGACAAGGTCGATGCACTGATCAACCTGGTCGGCGAACTGGTCATCACCCAGGCCATGCTCAAGCAGGTCTCGCACGCGCTGGACCCGGTTCTTGCCGAGAGCCTGTTCGCCGGCCTGGACCAGCTTGAGCGCAACACCCGCGACCTGCAGGAAGCGGTGATCGGCGTGCGCATGCTGCCGGTCGACGCGGTGTTCCGCCGCTTCCCGCGCCTGGTCCGCGATCTGTCCAGCCGCCTCGGCAAGCAGGTGCGCCTGCGCACCGTCGGCGAAGGCACCGAGCTGGACAAGGGCCTGATCGAGAAGATCGCCGATCCGCTGGTGCACCTGGTACGCAACTCGATCGACCACGGCCTGGAAATGCCCGATGTGCGCCGCGGTGCGGGCAAGGACGAAACCGGCACGATCACCCTGGCCGCCTCGCACCAGGGCGGCCACATCGTCATCGAAGTCAGCGACGATGGTCGCGGCCTGGACCGCGCCAAGATCCTGGCCAAGGCGCACGAGCGTGGCCTGGCCGTACCGGACAACCCGACCGATTCGCAGGTCTGGGACCTGATCTTCCAGCCCGGCTTCTCCACCGCCGATGCGGTGACCGATCTGTCCGGCCGTGGCGTCGGCATGGACGTGGTCCGCCGCAACATCCAGGCGCTGGGCGGCGAGGTGCAGATCGAGAGCAGCCTGGGCAGTGGTACGCGCACCCTGATCCGCCTGCCACTGACCCTGGCCATCCTTGATGGCATGACCGTGGCGGTGGCCGGTGAAACCCTGATCCTGCCACTGGCCTATGTGCTGGAAGCCCTGCAGCCGCAGGCCGAGGACATCCGCAGCATGGCCGGCGAAGGCCGCGTGCTGCGCGTGCGTGGCGAGTACCTGCCGATCCTGTCGCTCAGCGAGTACTACGGCTACGGCAACCGTGCGCCGGGCAGCGAATCGCTGGTGGTGGTGGTCGAGGGCGATGGCCAGAAGATCGCGCTGGAAGTGGACGAGCTGGTCGGCCAGCAGCAGGTGGTGGTGAAGAACATCGAGAACAACTACCGCCGCATCGGCGGGGTATCCGGTGCCACCATCCTCGGCGACGGCCGCGTCGCCCTGATCGTCGATATCGGCGGCCTGGTGCGCTCGCTGCGGATGCCACAGGCCGCCTGATTCCCATTGCAGGCTGTCCAGAACCGCCGCCCTTCGGGGCGGCGGTTTTTGTTTGCGCGCCCCATTCCACCCGGGGTCAGATCCCTTCTGTGAACTCCGTCGGCGCCGTGCTTTCGCATGCAACCACGCCACGCAAGCGAAAGCCCCGCCACTGCAGCACTTTCGCGCCGTCATCCCTACGCAACCGAATGTGATCTGCGTCCATAAAGTCCGCGCGGGCCGCGCCGTTATCCCGCAATGACGGCCGTCACCGAACCCCACCGGGCACCTCCGTTCGCTCTGCAACCACCCCAGCCGCCGCGACTGCGCCGGCACCCTGCCCACCTGGAGCACCCCGCATGAAGTGGTTCCAAGATCTGCCCATCGCACGCAAGCTGGCCGTGGGGTTCACCCTCACCACGTTGATGACCCTGGTCCTCGGCGCCTTCGCACTGTTGCGCCTGAGCGAGGCCAATACGCAATTGGGCGAGATGGCTGGCAACGATATTCCGTCGGTCCAGCACCTGGGCGAGGCGCGCTCGCAGCTGGGTGAATTCCGCACCTACGAACTGGCGCTGCTGAGCATGCTCGACCAGCCGGACAAGGTGGCCGACTACAACAAGCGCATGGACGACACCGCCAAGACCGTACGCGACGAGCTGGCCGCGTACGCGGCGTTGCCGGCGCTGGCCAGGGAGCGCGAGCTCTACCAGGCCGCCAACGTGCAGCTGGAGCGCTACTTCGGCGCCAACAAGGCGATGCGCGAAGCCGTAGCTGCAGGTGATGGCGCACTCGCCCAGCAGATCTCCGACGAGCAGTCACGCCCGGCGCGTCGTGAACTGTTCGCGGCCATGAAGGCGCTCGGTACCCACATCGCCGGCCTGATGGACGCCAAGATCGCTGCCGCCAACGCCACCCACCGCACCAGCATGATCGCCATCATCGGCTGCATCGTGCTGCTGTCGCTGGTCGCGGCCGCGCTGGCCACGGTGATCTCGCGCGCCGTCACCGGCCCGCTCGGCAAGGCCGTGCACGCGATCCAGGCCGTCGCCCGCGGCGACCTCAGCGTCAGCACCCAGGCCACCAGCAAGGATGAGGCCGGCAAGATGCTGGCCGCCACCGCCGAGATGACCGCCATGCTGCGACGCTTCAGCGAGCAGACCCAGCTGATGGCGCAGATGCATGCCGGCCCGGACATCAGCCACCGCATCCCGGAAGACTTCCCGGGTGTCTACGGCCAGCTGGGCGGCGGCATCAACACGGTGATCTTCGAGCACCTGGACGCGATCCGCGATGCCATCGACGTGCTCAACCAGTACGCCATCGGCAATCTGGCCCCGGATGCGCGCCGCCTGCCCGGCAGCCGCGCGATCCTGCACGAATCGATGGACGCGGCCAAGGCCAGCCTGCTGGCGATCAACACGCAGATCCAGCAGCTGGCCGAGGCCGCCGCCGCCGGTGACTTCAGCCAGCGCGGCGATGCCCAGCGTTTCCAGCACGACTTCAGGCTGATGATCGAGCACCTCAACACCATGATGCAGGTGGCCGACGGCAACCTCGGCCAGCTGTCGCAGCTGCTGCAGTCGATCGCCGCCGGTGACCTGACCGCACGCATGGACGGCCAGTTCAACGGCGTGTTCGCCCGCATGCGCGACGACGCCAACACAACCGTCGCGCAGCTGACCCAGATCGTCGGCCAGATCCAGGCCAGCGCCTCCAGCATCACCCTCGCCGCCGGTGAGATCGCCTCGGGCAACAGTGACCTGTCGCGCCGCACCGAGCAGCAGGCCGCCAACCTGGAAGAAACCGCCGCCTCGATGGAGGAGCTGACCTCCACCGTGCGCCAGAACGCCGAACACGCCCGCCAGGCCAACCAGCTGGCCATCGGCGCACATGGCGTCGCCTCGCAGGGTGGCGAGGTGGTCGGCCAGGTGGTCACCACCATGTCGGCCATCGAAGCTTCGTCGAAGAAGATCGCCGAGATCATCAGCGTCATCGACGGCATCGCGTTCCAGACCAACATCCTGGCGCTGAACGCCGCGGTCGAAGCGGCGCGTGCCGGTGAACAGGGCCGTGGCTTCGCCGTGGTCGCCAGTGAAGTGCGTACCCTCGCCCAGCGCTCGGCCGCCGCCGCCAAGGAAATCAAGGGCCTGATCGACGATTCGGTCGGCAAGGTCGCCGAAGGTTCAAGCCTGGTGCACCAGGCCGGCAGCACCATGGGCGAGATCGTCGCCTCGGTGCAGCGCGTGACCGACATCATGGCCGAGATCTCGGCCGCCTCGCAGGAGCAGTCGGCCGGCATCGAGCAGGTCAACCAGACCGTGGTGCAGATGGACGAAACCACCCAGCAGAACGCCGCGCTGGTGGAAGAAGCCACCGCCGCCGCCCGCGCCATGGAAGACCAGGCCGTGCAGCTGGGGGAAGCCGTGGCCCGCTTCCGGCTGGCATCGCAGGCGACCCCGGGCGCCACGCCGCGCCTGGCCACCGCACCGCTGCCGCGCCAGGTAGCGGCCGCTGCGCCCGCCCACAGGCCGGCACCTGCACGCACGCTGCGCGGCTCGAGCGCCCAGCCGGCACTGGCCGCCGACGACGACTGGCAGGAGTTCTGACCCCACGCGGAAAGCATCCACGCATGGCGTGGATCCACCTGCGTGGCACATCGGGGTCAGGTTCCTTTCCTCCGGGAAAGGGATCTGACCCCTCACGCATGGAAAGTGATGTAATTCTCACTTCATAATCCGATGCAGAGGCCGATATCCCCATCGAGCCTCGCGCCAATGCGTGCTGGCGCCCGCCCCTGACCGTAGATTCCATGTCCGACGGCAACGACACTGCAGTGCATGATGTCCACGCGGCCGATGCCGCCGACGAACGTTTCCTGGTCCGCAACCCGCGCCAGCTGCGCCAGTTGCTGCGCTCGCTGATCGACCAGCGATCACTGATCAATGCGCATATCGACGGCCGCGACCGCTCGTTCCCGACGGCGCTGCTTGATCTTGACGAGGACGAGGATTACCTGCTGCTCGATGGCAGCCCGCAGGAGGCGTCCAACCGCGCCGCCGAGCAGGCCGACCACCTGCTGTGCTTCGCCCAGCTTGAACGGGTGCTGGTGCGGTTCCGCCTGCATGAACTGCAGCGCGTGGACAACGACGGCCACGTTGCGTTCCGTGCGCCCTTGCCGGACGAGCTGGTGCACCTGCAGCGACGCGAGCTGTACCGGCTGGAGACCCCGGTCACCGACTCGCCGCAGCTGCTGCTGCAGCCCGGCGAAGCCCGCGCCGAAGCGTTGTCGATGCGGGTGGTGGACATCAGCGGCGGCGGCCTGGCCGTGGTGGTGCCCAACGACTGCGCGGTGTTCGGCCTGCAGAAGCGCTATCCGGCGCAGCTGTCACTGCCTGATGGCCCGGACCTGGATATCGAACTGGTGGTCTGCAACCTGCTGCCGCAGCGCCAGCCCAACGGCATCGAGGTCAAGCGCGTCGGCATGCGCTTCGACACCCTGCCGCGCGGCGCCGACAGCGCCATCCAGCGCTACATCTTCCGCATCGACCGCCAGCGCAAGGCCCGCCGCAACGGCGAGATGTAGTCACGTGGTAGTGCCGGCCACTGGCCGGCAACCTCGCGACCATGCGGGTACGGCCATTGCCGGCCAGCGGCCGGCACTACCGCTCCCCGGTAGATCCACGCCATGCGTGGATGCCCAGGGCGCCACAGCTAAAGTCCCCCACGGCGGGGCCGATATCGAGCCTGACACCGGGACTTCCGGCAGAACCAGGACCCCTCGATGAACGACAAGACCAGCTCCGCCGCCAGCGCCGGTGGCGAATTCCTCAGCTTCACCCTCGGTGCCGAGCACTATGGCGTGGACATCCTCAAGGTGCAGGAAATCCGCGGTTATGACGCGGTCACCCGCGTGCCGGATGCCCCGGACTACATCAAGGGCGTGATCAACCTGCGCGGCACCATCGTGCCGGTCATCGACCTGCGCCTGAAGCTGCGCCTGGACAACGCCCGCTACGACGCCTTCACCGTGATGATCGTGCTGAACGTGGAAGACCGCGTGGTCGGCATCGTGGTGGACAGCGTCTCGGACGTGATCCCGCTGTCGGCCGAGCAGATCCGCCCGACCCCGGAGTTCGGCGCCGCCGTCGATACCCGCTTCATCTCCGGCATCGGTACCCATGATGACCGCATGCTGATCCTGCTGGACATCGAGACCCTGCTCGACAGCGCCGACATGGGCCAGGCGACCGTCGCCGAAGACGTTGCCGCCTGATCCAGCGGACCTGCTTCACGTTCTGGTCACACAACCCTTCAGTTCCCCGCGGCGGTGCCGATAGGGGGACAGAAGCCGGTCGCGCAGGAGCGCGCAGAACCGGAACGACCATCACCATCCCCGGAGATACACCTCGATGAAGTCCCTGCTTGCGTTCGTCTCGGCCGCTGTCCTGGCCACCACCGCCTCCTCCGCGTTCGCGCAGTCGGCCGACATGATCCCGCCGGAACTGGCACCGCGCTCGGTCGGCAAGGACGGCATGGTCTGTGGCAAGGTCGAAAAGGCCCGCTACGCAGAAGGTTCCGAAGGCCAGCCGACCTTCCTGTACATGGGCGGCGCCTTCCCGCGCCACACCTTCTCGGCCCGCATCGCCGGCGAGAACCGCGGCAAGTTCTCCTTCCCGCTGGAAACCCTGGAAGGCAAGACCGTGTGCGTGATCGGCAAGATCCAGCGCGACGCCTCGCGTGCGGAAATCGAAGTCAGCTCGCCGGCTGGCCTGAAGCTGGCCAACATCAAGTAATCCGCTGTCCGTCGAACCACGCCGGACCTGGCGCCGGCGTGGTTTCTGCTGCAACCGGGCCCGATGCCCGGGCGCGTCTGCCTTAGGAGCTCGCAACGCCCATGCCGTGGATCAACAACCTGAAACTGATGCCGAAGCTGCTGCTGACCTTCGGCGTCCTCCTGCTGGTGATGCTGCTGCAGGGCATCGTCGCCTATCGCGGCCTGCATTCGCTGAACAACGTCACCACCGAGTTGGCCGGTTCGCGCATGGAAAGCATCCGCATGGCCGGCGAGATGCGCGGCATGCTGGGCGAGTACCGCAACGCCGCCTACCAGCAGCTGATCCGCGCCAGCGATGACGTCAAGTCCGACGCGCGCAAGCAGGCCGTCGAGCTGCGCGAGAGCATGGACAAGTCGATCAAGGGCTACCCGGCGCTGGTCGACAATGCGCAGCAGAAGAAGCTGTTCGACACCTTCGCCAAGGAATGGAAGGACGCCCTGGCCTCCTATGACAGCGTCACCGAGATGCTGGAACTGGACCTGCCGGACGACGCCATCGATACCTTCGTCGGCGAGACCCGCACCAAGCACCGCAAGGCCGCTTCGGCGCTGGAAGCACTGATCGCCGAAGACAACCGCCTCGCCCGCGCCTCGCGCGAAGAGGCCGAATCCACCTACGCCGCCTCGTCCGTGCTGACCGTGATCGCCCTGCTGGGCGGCGCCGCGCTCGGCCTGGTGCTGGTCTGGCTGTTCGCCCGCGCCCTGGTCGGCAGCGTGCGTGGCGCCGTCTCGGTGGCCGACGACGTGGCCGGCGGCAAGCTCGATGGCCACATCGATGTCAGCCGCCAGGACGAAGTCGGCGAGCTGATGCAGGCCATGCAGCGCATGCAGCGCGACCTGCGTGAGCGCATCGAAACCGACCAGGCCGTCGCACGCGAGAACCTGCGCATCCGCACCGCGCTGGACTACAGCTCGACCGGCGTGTACCTGACCGACACCAGCAACACCATCGTCTACAGCAACCGCGCCCTGCAGCAGACCCTGAGCCAGTACCAGGATGAAGTGCGCCGCGACCTGCCGGACTTCGACGCCCAGGCCTCGCTGATCGGCAAGCCGGTTACCGTGCTGGAACACCGTGGCGAGATGGACCAGACCCTGCTCGGCAACCTGAAGGCGCACGGCGTCGCCCGTCGCCCGATGCAGTACGGCGATGCCCAGTTCGCGCAGGTGGTCTCGACCATCCGCAATGAAGGCGGCGACACCGTCGGCTACGTGGTGGAATGGCGTGACCGCACCCAGGAAGCGCTGGTCGAGGCCGAAGTGGCGCGCGTGATTGCCCAGGCCGCCGCCGGCGACCTGTCCGGCCGCATCGACGCCAGCGACAAGGAAGGCTTCTTCCTGCAGCTGGCCCAGCAGATCAACGGCCTGCTTGACGCCAACGCCGGCAGCATCGAACAGATCTCCGGCCTGCTCGCCGCGCTGTCGCAGGGTGACCTGACCGTGCGCATGCACGGCGACTACCAGGGCGTGTTCGCCCGCATGCGCGACGATGCCAATGCAACCGCCGCACAGCTGAGCGAGATCGTCACCCGCATCAAGCAGTCCAGCCGCGCGATCAATTCGGCCGCCGGCGAAATCGCCTCGGGCAACAGCGACCTGTCGCGCCGTACCGAACAGCAGGCCGCCAACCTGGAAGAAACCGCCGCCTCCATGGAGGAACTGACCTCCACCGTGCGCCAGAACGCCGAACATGCCCGCCAGGCCAACCAGCTCGCCATCGGCGCGCATGGCGTCGCCTCGCAGGGTGGCGAAGTGGTCGGCCAGGTGGTCACCACCATGTCCGCCATCCAGGCCTCGTCGAAGAAGATCGCCGAGATCATCAGCGTCATCGACGGCATCGCGTTCCAGACCAACATCCTGGCGCTGAACGCTGCGGTGGAAGCGGCGCGTGCCGGCGAGCAGGGCCGTGGCTTCGCCGTGGTCGCCAGCGAAGTGCGCACCCTCGCCCAGCGCTCGGCCGCCGCCGCCAAGGAAATCAAGGGCCTGATCGACGATTCGGTCGGCAAGGTCAACGACGGCTCGGCGCTGGTGCACAAGGCCGGCGCCACCATGGGCGAAATCGTCGCCTCGGTGCAGCGCGTGACCGACATCATGGCCGAGATCTCCGCCGCCTCGCAGGAGCAGTCGGCCGGCATCGAGCAGGTCAACCAGACCGTGGTGCAGATGGACGAAACCACCCAGCAGAACGCCGCGCTGGTGGAAGAAGCCACCGCCGCTGCGCGCGCGATGGAAGAACAGGCCGGCCACCTCAGCGAAGCCGTGTCGATCTTCGTGGTCGACGAAGCCGAGGCAGTGACCGCCCCGCGCGTCGCCACCCCGGCACCGCGCGCCGCCGCCCCGGCAGCTCCGGCTGCGGTGGCACCGCCGGCCCGCCGCACCGCAGGCGGGCGCCCGATGGCGACCGAACTGGCCGACGGAGACTGGCAGGAGTTCTGATGCCACGCATGGAGGGCCGGTCGCAACACCGGCCCTCCTTTCCGGCGCAGCCGTCACTGCGGCTGACGGAGCCTGTAACTCTTGTGCAGCAGGCCATCAGGGCTGCCCGCATTGACGATGGCGGCGCGCACCCACACCAGCTTTTCCTTCAATCGCCGGATGTGACCCCGGCGCACGTGGGTGCGTGGCCCTGCCGCACCCCCACCCGGCCCCGTGACGTCTGACGCGGCCGTGGCGCCATCCACCTCGAACACCCGGTAGCTGAAGAACGGCTGCTTGCCTCTGCGCATCCGCCGCTTGTTCAGCGCCACCGATGCCGGCCGCTCCACCGACGCGACATTGGCGCAGTTGAGCACGCAGCAGGTCTGCAACAGCATGGCCACCTCGTCGCGACAGTCCTGCACGATCTGCGCCTTCACCGCCGCACTGCCCTGCTGCTCCACCGCCCAGGCGTGCCATTCCGGCAGCAGCGCGAACGGCGCAACCCGGAACTGCTGCAAGGGTTTCCCGGACGCCATCGCTTCCACCGGGGCATTGACCAGGCGCGTGGGCAGGCTGGCTTCTTCTGGCCGGTACAGGCTCAACGGATTCTGGTGCGGCAGGAACACGCCTCCCAGCGGCACTTTCCATGCGGCCGCATCGGCCTGCCAGTAGATCGGGATCACCACCACGCCTCCGGCCGGTTCATCCAGGAAGCACTCCGTGGCCGGAAAGGCCGCGGCGACTTCGCGGTTCATGTTCAGGCACAGCGCGATGCGCCGGGGCGCCGCATGGCCCGCCCCTTTGTGGCCCGGCAACCCGTCGGGCAGGATCCACGCCGCTTCCAGCGCCATCACCTCGAACGGCGGGCGCGCCATGTCCACGTGCACCTGGCGCAGCTCACGCAGATCGATCATCTCCGCACAATTGGGCAGCAGGAACTTCACGCTGCGGTGCAGGTAGCTGGCGATGGCTTCATGGGCCTGGCGGATGCCCGGCATGCTGCCCTTGATCCGGGGAATCAGCGCGTTCATTTCTTCCAGTGCATGCGCTGCATAGTTCAATAATTCGATGTGACCTTCCATCGCCGTACAGATGTGCTCCATTCCTTTCCGCCCGTCCGGCGGTGCGATCGAAGTCTAGGAATGGCATCAGTACAATCAACAAATTGTCCTAGATACACTCGGCGCACGGATGGCACGCTCACGGTTCAAGCAGGTAGTCGATGGCCTCGTATCGGACATCCAGAGCGGGAACCTGCGCCCTGGAACCCGCCTGCCCACCCACCGCGAGCTCGCCCGCCGCCATGATCTGGCGCTTGCCACCGCCAGCCGCGTCTATGCCGAGCTGGCCCGGATGGGCCTGGTCATCGGTGAGATCGGTCGCGGCACCTATGTGCGCGAGGCGTTCGGCGCACAGGGCATGGCCTGCGACATGCTAGCCGGTCTCGGCGGCGGCATCGACCTCAACGCCAACATGCCCACCGCATTCGGCCAGGACACGCAGCTTCGCCGGGCCCTGCGCCACCTCTCGCAGCAGGGCGACCTGGAAGCACTGCTTCTGTACCAGCCGCCCCTGGGTCGGCCCCAGGAGCGCCAGCTCGTGGCCGACTACCTGGTGCAGCGCGGGGTAGCTACCGATGCCGGACGCGTGGCCCTGGTCCAGGGCGCCCAGCACGGATTGACCGTCGCCCTGCTGGGCGCACTGTGCCCGGGCGATGCCATCGCCGTGGATGCGTTGACCTATCCTGGATTCAGGCAGATCGCGGCGATGCTGCGGATGGAAATGATCCCGGTGCCGGTCGGCCCGGAGGGCACCGACCTGCAGGCACTGCGTACGCTGTGCAGCCAGCGCCGGGTCAAGGCGGTGTACTGCATGCCGACCATGCACAACCCGCTGGGCTTCGTCCTGACGCTGCAACAGCGCCAGGAGCTGGCCGCGATCGCCCGCCAGCATGGGCTGCTGGTGCTTGAAGACGCAGCCTATGCCTATCTGGCCGCGCCCGCCGTGGTACCCGTGGCGGCGCTGGCACCGGAACGCACCGTGTACATCGGCGGCCTGTCCAAGAACCTCGCCACCGGCCTGCGTTTCGGCTACATCAGTGCGCCGCCGGCGATGATGGGTGCGATCGAGCGCGCCATCCGCGCCACCACGGTCAACTCGCCGGCACTGGTGACGGCGCTGGTGTGCCGCTGGCTGATGGATGGAACCGTCGACCGCATGGAACGCCACCGCCGCGCCGACGCCCGGCACCGGCAGGCACTGGCACGGCGCCTGCTGGAAGGTGTCGCGTTGGTCGGCCACCCGGGCTCCTACCTGCTGTGGCTGCCACTGGATGGGCGCGACCGCGCCGAGGCGATCTGCCAGGACCTGCATGAGCAGGGCATCGCGCTTTCGACCGCCGCGCCGTTCGCGGTCGGAACCCACGTTCCCAACGCGCTGCGCATCGCGCTGGGAACGGTCGATCCGTCCACCCTGGAACGCGCCCTGGTGCAGATCCGCCTGCGCTTGGACCAGCTGGCTGGCTGAACGGCCGCGGCCTGCTTTCCGCGCGCGGCTCAACCCTGGGCCCGCGCGGCCGATAACGGAGTTGTCACCGCTTGTCCCGCCGTGACCGGCTCGGCGCCGCCCGCCCGTTTCGACCTGGTCCTGCTCGATGAATCTCCTGCATCGCTGGCAACATTACTTCAGCAACCTCTCCGTCCGGCGCAAGCTCAACCTGCTGACGCTGCTCATCGCGCTCGGCGTGATCGCGCTCTCGGTGATCGCCGCCCGCATGCAGTACCTGGACCTCACCGAGACCCGCAAGACCGCGCTGAAGACCCAGGTCGAACTCAGCTACGGCATCCTCCAGCACTACCACCGCCTGGCCGCTACCGGCGAGCTCAGCGAAGAGGCCGCCAAGGGCGCCGCGCTGCAGGCGCTGGAATCTATGCGCGCCGAGAACGATACGTACTACTTCAACATCTACGACACCGGCTACCGCCTGCTGATGCACCCGTTCCGCAAGGACCTGGTCGGCAAGGACATGAAGGACTTCCGCACCGACGATGGTGTACGCATCTACTACGACCAGGTCGAAGCGGCCAAGGCCGGTGGCGGCTTCGTCAACTACCGCTGGGCCAAGCCCGGCAGCAAGGGCGACGTCGGGAAGGTGGCCTACGCTGGCCTGTTCGCGCCCTGGAACTGGGTGGTCAGCAGCGGCGTCTACATGGACGACGTGCAGAAGCAGGCACTGGTGTTCACCGCCATCATGGCAGTCTCCGGCGGCGTGCTGGTGCTGATCGTGCTGGCCCTGAGCTGGGTCATCGGCAACCGCATCGTGCGCCCGCTGAAGCAGGCCACCGCCGTCGCCGAAGGCATTGCCAGCGGCAAGCTGGACAGCCACATCGGCCCGCAGCCGCACGACGAACCCGGCCGCCTGCTGCATGCGATGTCTGGCATGCAGCAGCAGCTGCATGCGGTGATCGGCGGCCAGCGCGAAATGGCGCGACGCCACGATGCCGGCGAACTGAGCTACCGCATCGACGCCAGCGCCTTCCCCGGCGAGTACGGGCTGATGGTGCAGGAGACCAACGCCCTGGTCGGCGGCCATGTGCAGACCCTGCACGACGTGCTCGACGTGGTGCAGCAGTATGCGGTCGGCGATCTCAGCCACGACATCGCGCGCTACCCGGGTGAGAAGGCGGCAATGACCGCCACCGTCGACACGGTCAAGACCAATCTCGGCCGAATCAACGCCGAGATCAAGCAGCTGGCCAGCGCCGCCGCCGCAGGCGATTTCAGCCGCCGTGGCGACGCCCAGCGCTTCGATCATGATTTCCGCCTGATGCTGGAAAACCTCAACGCGATGATGGCGGTCAGCGATGACAACCTCGGCAAGCTCTCGCAGCTGCTGTCGGCCATCGCCGAAGGTGACCTGACCGCACGCATGCACGGCAACTACCAGGGCGTGTTCGCGCGCATGCGCGACGACGCCAACACCACCGTCGCGCAGCTGACCCAGATCGTCGGCCAGATCCAGGCCAGCGCCTCCAGCATCACCCTCGCCGCCGGCGAGATCGCTTCGGGCAACGGCGACCTGTCGCGCCGTACCGAGCAGCAGGCCGCCAACCTGGAAGAGACCGCCGCCTCGATGGAGGAACTGACCTCCACCGTGCGCCAGAACGCCGAACACGCCCGCCAGGCCAACCAGCTGGCCATCGGCGCGCAGGGCGTCGCCTCGCAGGGTGGCGAA
>NZ_JAOEDV010000022.1:0-61231 GCF_029837545.1 Stenotrophomonas sp. GD04024
GTCTGGCGCCGAGGGCGAAGCACTGGCCCGGCCCCTTCCGCAGCAGGCACCGGAACGCTTCCTGCTGGGGGCCAGCCCGCAGAGTGCGAAGCAGGCGGCCGAACTCGGGTGGCGTTTTGTCTACGCCGCGCACTTCGACGGTGATCCAAAGCATATCGAGGCGGCCTTTGAGGCTTACCGAAGTGCGTCGACGCAACCACCGCTGCTGGCCACGGTGGCTTTCGCTGCGCCGACCACCGAGGCTGCCGCGCGCCATATCGGTGCGCTACGGGTCTACAAGCTGCACCTCGGTCCCCGGCAGACGGTGAATCTGCCCAGTCCGGAAGCCGCAGCTGAGTACGCGCGCCAGGTAGGCGTGGCCGACTTCCGCATCGAAGAAACACGCCCGAGCGTGCTGTCCGGCGATGCGCAGCATGTGCGAGACGAACTGGACGCGCTGCATCGGCGTTTCGGCGTGGGCGAGTTCATCCTCGACGCGCCGGTGGCCGACCTCGACGCACGCCTGACATCCCTTGAGCTGCTGTCGCCCGCGCCACGCGCGGCGGTAGCCTGACCTGCAGGAGCGATTCCCATGAGCACGACCCCGCGCCACATTCCGTTCGGCATCATGCTGCAGGGCCCCGGCAGCCACATGCATGCCTGGAAGCATCCGTCCAATCCGGCCGACGCCAGCGTCAACCTGCAGTTCTACATCGACATCGCACGTACTGCCGAGGACAACGGCATCGCCTTCGGCTTCGTGGCTGATGGCCTGTACATCAACGAGAAGTCGATCCCGCACTTCCTCAACCGCTTCGAGCCGATCTCGCTGCTGTCGGCGCTGGCGACGGCAACGAAGAAGATCGGCTTGGCGGGCACGCTGTCGACCTCGTACAGCGACCCGTTCACGGTGGCGCGCCAGTTCGCTTCGCTGGACCTGCTCAGCGGCGGTCGCGCCGGCTGGAACGTGGTGACCTCGCCGCTGGAAGGTTCGGGGCGCAACTACGGGCGGCCACACCCCGAACATGCGCTGCGCTACCAGATTGCCGACGAGTACCTGGAGGTGGTGCAGGGGCTGTGGGATTCGTGGGATGACGGTGCCTTCGTGCGCGAGCGCGACACTGGCACGTTCTTCGCGCCGGACACGTTCCGTCGGCTCGACCACAAGGGCCGCTTTTTCCAGGTGGAAGGGCCGCTCAACATCCAGCGCTCGCCACAGGGCCAGCCGGTGATTTTCCAGGCCGGTTCGTCCGATGATGGCATCGCGCTGGCCGGCAAATATGCCGATGCGGTGTTCACCCATTCGCCGTCGCTGGAAGAAACCCGTGCATTCACCCAGAAGGTGAAGAACTCGGCGATCGCGCACGGCCGCAGCGGCAATGACGTGAAGATCTTCCCGGGCATCGGCCCGATCGTCGGCCGTACTGCCGAAGAGGCCGAAGCCAAGTACCAGGCGATTGCCGCGCTGGCCACGCTTGAGGACGCGCTGGCCTATCTCGGCCGCTTCTTCGACCACCATGACTTCAGCCAGTACGACCCGGATGCGGCGTTCCCGGAACTGGGCGGTATCGGCAGCAACTCGTTCCGCTCCACCACCGACCGCATCAAGCAGGACGCGCGCGAAAAGGGCCTGAGCCTGCGCCAGGTGGCATTGGAAGCGGTGAGCCCGCGGCCAAACTTCATCGGTACGCCGGAGCATGTGGCCGAAGAACTGATCCGCTGGTTCGATGCCGGTGCCAGTGACGGTTTCATACTCGGTTTCGCTGCACAGCGCGAAGGCCTGGACGATTTCGTGACCCAGGTGCTGCCGATCCTGCAGGCGCGCGGCTATCACCAGCGCGAGCTGGAGGGGCAGACCCTGCGTGAACATCTGGGCCTGCCATACAAGGCCAGCCGGTATGCAACCGACGCCGAACCGGCGCGGAAGGCGGGGTAGGGCGATGAGCGGAGAAACCGCGGTAGCGCCGGGGCATACCCGGCGGAGTTCCCCAACGACTGGCGTACTGCCTGAAATCGCGGCACGCGCCGACGCAGCCATCGCCATCCGCCATGACCTGCACCGCCACCCGGAGCTGGCCTTCGAGGAACACCGCACCAGTGCCCGCGTGGCCGAGCTGCTGCAGCAGTGGGGTTACGAGGTCACCACTGGTCTCGGCGGCACCGGCGTGGTCGGCACGCTGCAGCGCGGGCAGGGCAGCCGCCGCCTCGGCCTGCGCGCCGACATCGATGCACTGCCGATCCACGAGGATTCCGGACTGGCCTATGCCAGCCAGACCGACGGCCTGATGCACGCCTGCGGCCACGATGGCCATACCGCCATCCTGCTGTCGGCCGCGCATTACCTGGCTCACCATGGCAGTATCGATGGCACGCTGCAGCTGGTGTTCCAGCCGGCCGAGGAAACCGGCTCGGGCGCGACGAAGATGATTGACGATGGCCTGTTCGAGCGTTTCCCGGTGGATGCGATCTATGGGCTGCACAACTGGCCGGGCGTACCCGTGGGCCACTTCGGCTTCGTCGACGGTCCTGCGATGGCGTCGGTGGACTGGGCACGGCTGAAGGTGATCGGCAAGGGCGGTCATGGTGCCGAGCCGCAAGGCAGTGTCGATCCGGTCCTGGTGGCGGCGCACATCATCACCGCGCTGCAGAGCGTGGTATCGCGCAATGTCGATCCGCGGCAGATGGGCGTGGTCACGGTGGGATCGATCCATGGCGGGCAGGCCGCCAATGTGATTCCGGACGTGGTCGAACTGACCTTGACCGTGCGCGCCTATCTGCCCGAGGTGCGCGACACCCTGCGCCGTCGGACCATCGAGATTGCCGAGCAGACCGCCGCCGCCTTCGGTGCGCGGGCCGAGATTGCGTTCCCGCGTGGCTTCCCCAGCGTGATCAACCATCCGCAGCAGACCGCCTATATCCGTGGCGTGGCGGAAGCGGGCTTCGGCGCCGAACAGGTGGTGCCCGGCTTCGCGCCGCGCACGGCCAGCGAGGATTTCGCCTTCCTGCTGCAGGCGCGCCCGGGAAGTTTCGTGTTCGTCGGCAACGGCGACAGCGCACCGCTGCACAGCCCGCGCTATGTGTTCAACGACGCCGCCATCGCGCCGGCCGCCAGCCTGTGGGCGCGGCTGGCCGAAGACTATCTGGTGAAGGACGTGGCATGAGCAGCAACGAACGCTTCTTCTATACCTCGGTGGATGATCCGCTGGCGCGGCCCCTGTTCGATGGCCTGGAACAGGAGTACGACAGCCGCTATGCGGATGTGCGCCGACGCATCGGTGGCAGTGCCCGCGAGGAGCTGCTCCGCTACCCCGCGCAGGCATTCGCCTCACCGGTAGGCGCGTTCGTACTGTTGCTGCGCGACGGCGTTGCGATCTCCGGGGGTGCCTTCATGCCGCACCGTGATCCGGAGACCGCCGAGTTCAAGCGGATCTGGACGCTGCCCGGGCTGCGTCGGCAGGGGATCGCGCGGCGCGTGCTGCAGGAACTTGAAGACCAGGCCGCGCGCCAGGGCTATCGGCGGGTGTTCCTGACCACCGGCTTCCGCCAGCCCGAAGCGGTCGGCCTGTACCTCAGCCATGGGTACACCGCGCTGTTCGATCTGCAGGCGGATCCGGAGACCATCGCCCACCTGCCGTTCGAGAAATATCTTCAGGCGCCTGCGTCGCGGGTCGCGCAGACGCAGGCTGTGCTGCACGGAGCCCACGCATGAGTACGCCGTCGACTGCACTGGATGGAATCGCCGCACGCCCTGCACAGGCGCCGGCACCCGCGTTGAAGATCGTGCCGGCCCGGCATCCGTTGCAGGTGTTCGGCACCGTGCTGGCGTTGGCGCTGATCCTGATCGCGCTGCAATCGGTGCTGGGCAATCCGCGCTGGGGCTGGGGTACGTTCGCCGAGTGGTTCTTCGCGCGCCCGGTGCTGGAAGGCCTGGGCCGCACGCTGCTGCTGACTGCACTGGGTACCGGCCTGGGCTTCGCGCTGGGCACCCTGCTTGCGCTGGCGCGCGTCTCCGGCTCGGCACTGCTGTCGGCGGTGTCGTGGGGCTACGTCTGGTTGTTCCGTTCGATTCCGCTGCTGGTGCTGTTGTTGCTGCTGAACAACCTGGGCTACCTGTACAGCACCATCGAACTGGGTGTGCCGTTCACCGGCATCAGCCTGTTCTCGTACCCGACCACCCAGCTGATCGGTGTGTTCACCGCGGCGGTGCTGGGCCTTACGTTGAACCAGGCTGCGTTCTCGGCGGAAGTGATCCGTGGTGGCATTCTCTCGGTCGATCACGGCCAGTACGAGGCCGCAGCCGCGCTCGGCCTGCCACGTGGCCGCCAGGTGCGCCGCATCATCCTGCCACAGGCAATGCGCTCGATCCTGCCGGCGGCGTTCAACGATGTGATCGGCCTGGCCAAGAGCACGTCGGTGGTCTACGTGCTGGCGCTGCCGGAGCTGTTCTACACCGTGCAGGTGATCTACCGCCGCAACCTGGAGGTGGTGCCGCTGCTGATGGTGGCCACGGTCTGGTACCTGGTGATCCTGACCGTGCTTTCGCTGTTGCAGCGACGGGTGGAGCAGCGCTTTGCGCGCGGCCAGCTGCAGCGCGAGCGCTCGGTATCGCGTGTCTCGTCGCCGACGCGTGCACAGCACGATGCCACGCCGCGTGCCACCAACCGCCCGCGCATCGCCGCGCAGGTCGAGGCGGGCGAGGGTGCATCGGTGTCGCTGCATGGCGTCGGCAAGTTATTCGGCGACCAGCCGGTGCTGGAGGACGTGAACCTGGACCTGCGCGCCGGCAGCGTGACCGTGCTGATTGGGCCGTCCGGTGCCGGCAAGTCCACGCTGCTGCGGCTGATCAACCACCTGGAACGCGCCGACAGCGGCTACGTGACCGTCGGCGGCCAGCTGATCGGCTACCGCCGTGACGGTGACACCCTGTACGAGCTGCCGGAGCGCGAGATCCGCCGTCGCCGCGCCGAGGTGGGCATGGTGTTCCAGGGCTTCAACCTGTTCCCGCACCTGACCGCGCTGGAGAACATCATCGAGGCGCCCATCGCCGTGCGCGGCGTATCGCGTGCCGAGGCCGAGCAGCAGGCACGCACGCTGCTGGAGCGGGTGGGCCTGGCCGACAAGGCCGATGCCTTCCCGCGCCAACTGTCGGGCGGCCAGCAGCAGCGCGTGGCGATTGCCCGCGCGCTGGCCCTGCAACCGAAAGTGCTGTTGTTCGACGAGCCGACCTCGGCGCTGGACCCGGAACTGGTGGCCGAGGTGCTCAGCGTGATCGAGGAACTGGCCCGCTCCGGCACCACGCTGGTGATCGTGACCCATGAGTTGAGCTTCGCCCGTCGCGTGGCCGACCACGTGGTGATGATGGACCAGGGGCGGGTGATCGAGCAGGGCACGCCCGAGGCTCTGTTCCAGCGCCCGCGCCAGCAACGCACCGCCGATTTCCTGGCCAAGACTCCGTAACCCTGAAAGGAACGCCATGAGCCCTGCAGCACCGCGTCGGCCTTCGCGCAGCACCCTGTTGATCGTGGGCGTGCTGGTCATCGGCATCGCTGGCATCGTCTATTCGCGCGTGCGCCAGGCACCAGATGCTGGCAACGTGGCCGCGGCCAGCCTGGCCGGCGCGAACACCGCCGTGCTGAAAGGCACGCTCGATCCGAAGGCGCAGGCGTTGATTCCCGCTGGCTACCGCTTCGTCACGCCCGGCACGTTCACCGTGGCCACCCACCCGGGGCAGCTGCCACTGGCCGACTATGGTGCCGACAGCAAGGAGGTGGTCGGCATCGAGCCGGACATCGCGCGGCTGATTGCCGATGCATTGGGCCTGAAGCTGGTGATCGTGCCGGTGGCCTGGGCCGACTGGCCGCTGGGGCTGGAATCAGGCAAGTACGATGCGGTGCTGTCGAACGTTACGGTCACCGAGGAGCGCAAGAAGAAGTTCGATTTCTCCAGTTACCGCTACGACCTGCTGGGCATCTATACGCGCAGCGATGGGCCGATCCGGAAGATCGACAAACCGGCCGATGTGGCCGGGCTGAAGGTGGTGGTCGGTGCGGCCACCAATCAGGACCAGATCCTGCGGCAGTGGGACCAGCAGAACATTGCGGCCGGGCTGAAGCCGGTGGAATACCAGTATTTCGATGATGCGGTGGTGGGGCGGCTTGCGGTGATCACCGGCCGTGCCGACGTCTCGTTCGAACCCAATGCCACCGGCGCCTATTCGGCGCGCGACGGCAAGGTTCGGCGCGTGGGCCTGTTCCCGGGTGGGTGGCCAAACGCTGCGGCGATCTCGGTGACGACCCGCAAGGGCAGCGGCCTGGCCGACGCGGTGACACAGGCGCTGAACACCCAGATCGGCAGCGGCACGTATGCGCAGGCGCTGGCGCGCTGGAACGTGGCCGAGGAAGCGGTGCCGCAGTCGCAGACGAACCCGCCGGGGTTGCCTGCACTCTGACGCCGGGCGTGGCCCGGCGCGGCCCTGTAGCGTCGAGCCTGCTCTACTGGGGTAGGGGGCGGCGAAGTGCAGTCGAGCAAGCTCGACTCTACCAACGCGCTTCCAGCGTCCGGAACGGTTTCGCCAGGCGCACGCTCTCGGCGTCGAAGTCGGCAACTGGCCGCCCATCCACACGCACCGATTTCGGTATCGTGCGCTGGGGCCACCAGACCTTCACCGCCGTGCCTCTGCGCAGCCCATCGCCCAGCGTGAGCGTCAGCGCGCCGTCGCGCTGCCGCGCCTGCATCTGCAAAGTGCCATACGCAGTGGGCAGCCGTTCCACCGCCAGCCCATCGCCGGCCACCCAGGACGGCGGAGTGCCCGGCAGCAATGACAGCGCGTCATCGTCTTCGCGCATCAGCATGCCGAACAGCGTGCGGCCATACTCGGCGCCAATCCAGGTGTGTGGCATGTCACCCAGATAGCGCGGGAAACGCAGCCGCGAATGCACGACCTCGGCCAGCACCTGCCACTCCAGTGGGCGCCGGTCATGCAGCAGGCCCTGCAGCAGTTCATCGGCGGCCTCGGGCTGGCCCAGGTGCACGTAGCTCAGTACATTGCGGATCTCATACGGCGTGTAGGCATACAGCGCACCGGGCTGGTTGCGCTTGCGCACGTCCTCCAGATAGCGGGCGAAGGTGGTCCGCAATGCATCGGCAGGCAACACGCTCTGCGCGCCGGTCGGGTCCAGGGCGATCGATACGCCCGTGGGATCGCCATCGCCCAGATCCGCCGAGGACGGGATGAAGTCGATGCCCTTCCACGCCATCGTCGCCCGGATCGAGGCGTGCAGCGCGTCGTACAGGGCCTTGTACTGCTGGCGCGCCCACACCGCGGTTTGGTGATCGCCCAGTGCGTCGGCCAGCCACGCGCCATCGTGCCAGCCCTTCAGGCCCCAGTAGTCATCCCAGTAGCTGTGGGTGGGCGAGGGGTAGCCCTCATGACTGATCGATGGCGCAAGGATGCCCGCGAAGCGTTCCGGCGCCGGCTGGCCGGCCATGTAACCCGCTACCAGCGTGCGCTCGCGTAGTTCCTGCAGGAAGCGCAGCGCCGCCTTCACTTTCGGCAGGTACGCGCGCACCGACTCTGGCCCGCCATCGAGCCGGGCGACATCGGCAACCAGCGCCACGTATTGACCCTGGCTGTCGTACTCGATGTCCGAACCGAAACCGGTGTTGACGCTGCCATCGTCGTTGAGGATCGGCGAAACCAGCCCGTTGGCGTGCACGCCGTGCTCGCTGTACCACGCCAGGTAGTCGCGCGCGACCTTGGCTTCGCCCATGCGCAGCAGCACCGCCGACGTGGCCATGCCGTCGCGGATGAAGGAACGGTTGTAGTTGCGTGGCCCCGGCTGCATGGCCGGCCCGGTCTGGTTGATCAGCATGTACGCCGCCTGCGCGCGCAGCATGTCGACCAGCGAGGGATCGGGCAGGCGCAGCCCCACCTGGCCCAGCCGTGCCTGCCAATCCGCCGAGGCCTGCGCGGCCAGCGTGTCGAACGCGGCATCGGCGTCGTGCGGCAGCGAGGACAGATCGAGCGGTGGCGCTTCTGGCAGCGCACCGTTGGCATCGGCGGCGGCGGTACCCAACGGGAAGGCGGCCACGATGGCCTCGCTGGCGCCGGGCGCCAGCGAAACGCGATAGCTCAGGGCCGCTGCGGCAAGGCCCTGGTCGTCCTGCGCCAGTTGCGTGTCGGGCAGCGTGCCGGCGGCGATTGCAGCAGTGATTTCCGTTGTGCCTTCCGCACCGAAAGGCGCGGTGCCCGACGCCGTGACCGGGGTGAGTGAATGCAGCAGGGTACGGCCATTGATGCGCACCGCCTGACCTTCGACGGACACATCGCGGATGGGTGACAGGCCACCGTTCTGCCACGGCGGGTTCATCTGCATCGGGCGTACAACCAGGGTCAGCGTGCCGTTGATCGTGGTCGTGCCGCTGTTGTGCAGCCGGTGGCGAAGCAGGGTGACCGGCTGCCCGTCGCGCTCGATGGCGAAGACCTCGCTGCGCAGCTCCAGTCCGGGCTGCGGCGCCCAGGTGGCCGACGGCATCGGCTTCCAGCCATCGCGCAGTGCATGCTGCACCGTCTGCCCGGCGGCACCTGCAGCGTGCCCGTCGGCATTGCGCCAGATCGGCTGCACCAGCGGTGCGCCCTTGAAGGCTTCGAGGTTGCCGTACTCGTCGAAGATCGATTTCTGCCGGCCCGCGTGCACACCCACGGCAGTCCAGTAGGTCTGCTGCATCTGCAGCGAGGCGGGGAACAAGGCTCGTTGCGCACCGCTGGCGGCAATCTGGTAACGCTTCATCGGCGTCATCACCGCCTTCGGGCCCAGCAGGCGGATGCGGGCGATCTGCGCAGCGTCGCCGTGCACCGTCAGCCGCAGAGCCTGGATGTCGAGCGGCGCGCTGGCGGCCAGCCAGCTCTGCTGCCGGGTCGCGGCCTGCGCATCCTTTGCCAGCTCGTGCCAGCGCCCTTTGCCATCCTGGGCCTGCAAGACTGCGGCATCGTGCACGCTGGCCCAGTCCACCGCCAGCCCGGTGCTCGGCTGTGGGCGTGGCAAGGTGATGTCGAGCGTATGGACACCGCCCTTGCCAGCGGGAATGGCTACCGCACTGCCGCCTTGCCACAGCGCCGCGGACTGCGTGGCATCGAGTCCGAGCACGCGCGCACTGAGCGACGTATCGAGCGGTTCCATTTCGAAGATCGACACGCCCCAGTCGGAGGTGCGCTGCGGACTGGCCAGGCGCAGGTAGCGGGCCTGGCGTGGCGCGAAGTACAGCGTTTCGACGCCGCCGAGTGAATCGCCCATGGTGTAGGCGGTCTGCCACTGCGCCCCGTCCAGCGAGGTCTGCAACGTGTAGCCCTCGGGATTGGAGACATCCCAAGTCAGGCGCACGCCAGCGAGCGTGGCCGGCGCGCCGAGGTCGATCTGGAACCAGTGGCCGGGGCTGAACGCGCCGCCGGTCACCGTGCTCGGATCGTTGTCGATCAGGTGGCTGATGGCCATGGCCGGGACCTGCTGCGATGAAGCACTTGCCCGCCACTGGTCGCGGGCCGGCAGGTTCTGGGCCTGCGCGGAAAATGCCAGCCCGACAAACAGCAGGGCTGCGGTAGGACGGAAAGAGGAGGGCAGCTTCAGGACCGTTGAGCGTTCAACGCGAAATGCCATTACAGACAACCTCGCAGGTTCGGCCGGGATCGGGCGAGCGCTACGCTAGCAAGGGTTGTAACCGTTTACATGACGCGCTGCGGTAGGCGATGCAGCGAGCGCTGACGGATGTGGCTCTGGACGCGTGGCCAGGATCGCCTAGGGTCATTGCTCAAGGTTGAGTGTCCGGGTTGTCATTTGACAACCAGGGCCTGTCATGTGCAGACTGGGGAGAACAAGGAATGTCTCGTGCTCGTCATCCCGACAAGGACATCGAATCGGTGCTGCGGTTCGCGGAAGCTCGAGGCTGGAGTCTCCGTGTAGGTGGGAGCCACGCGTGGGGCCGGATGTATTGCCCTTACAACGACACCGACTGCCGATGCGGAGAATTCTGTGTCGTGAGCATCTGGAGCACGCCGCGCAGTCCTGGCAACCACGCGCGCGCCTTGCGCCGCGTGGTCGAGAACTGCAGTCGTGAGCAATGAAATCAGGTTTCGATGGAAGCGAGGTGGCAGATGATGGAATTCAATTTCACCCTGAAGTACCGCTTGCCCGAACGCTACGATGACGTCGGAATGCTCGAGCGGCGGCTGGCAGAGGCGGGGTGTGACGACGCGCTTCTGGGCAGCGGCTTGCCGGGAAGGATGGCGCTGGCCTTCTGCCGTGACGCCGACAGCGCGGTGGTCGCGCTGTGCTCGGCAGTGGATGATGTGCAGCGGGCCGTGCCAGGTGCCGAGCTGGTGGAGGTGAGCCCCGATCTGGTGGGGCTTACCGATGTGGCCGATCTGCTCGGGATGTCGCGACAGAACATGCGGAAGCTGATGCTGGCCAACCCGCAGTCGTTTCCGTCCCCGGTGCATGACGGCTCAACCTCCATCTGGCACCTGGCCGACATTCTGGGTTGGTTGCGCGCGCGTGGCAGCGAGAAGGTCACCACGGAAATGGCCGAACTGGCCGCGGCCGCATTGCAGTTGAATCTGGCCCGGGAAAGGCGCAGGTTGCAGCCGAAGGCTTAGTGCCAGGCTGCCGGATCAGCGCTGTCACCCGCGCGCTGGGGTCCTGCAGAAAGGGCGCCCGAAGGCGCCCCGCAGGTGCATTGATTTTCCCGGCTCAGCCTCGTGGCGAGAGCAGGTCTGCAAGACCGATGGAGGCGTACATTTCGCGTCGCATGCGATCGGCAACGTCATTGACCACTTCGGCGCCGTCCTGTGAGGGGTCTACATGTACCCGGAACGGCCGATGTCCGTGTGGCAGGCCCACCACCCGCACGATCTGCCGCGCGACCTCCTCGGGATCGGCATCTGCAGGCTCCAACCCTGCCAGGCCCTTCAGTGCCTGGTCGGCGACACCGGCGTAGGGACCGTTCTCATAGTCGGCCACGATGGCGCTATCGGCGGGCGTGCCCGAATGCAGGAAATGGTTGGTGCCCTTGGTGAATGCACCCGGCACCATGATGGTGGTCTCGATGCCCCACCGCGACAGTTCGGTTGAATAGGACACGGCCAGTGCATCCATTGCTGCCTTGGCGGCGAAGTAGGGCGCAAGGAACGGTGGAGTGCCACCGCGTGTGGAGGACGAGCCGATCCAGACGAGCAGGCCGTTGCCACGGCGGCGCAGGTGCGGAAGCGCGGCGCGGTTCACCCGCTGTGTGCCCAGCACATTGACGTCGTACTGCTGCATCAGCTGTTCCGGGGTGAATGCTTCAGCCGGTCCGAACACCATGTGCCCGGCGTTGTGCACGATGACGTCGAGGGCGCCTGCGTCGGCCAGCACCTGTTCGACCGCCGCCTGGCTGGACGCGTCCGACTGTACGTCCAGTTCGACGCTACGAAGGTCGGCGTGATGCGCGTCTGCCCACTGTGCGATGTCGGCCACGCGGGTTGCATTGCGCCCGCGTGTTTCGCGCATCGAGGCGTAGACGACGTGGCCGGCAAGGGCCAGTGCCTTGGCGGTCATCAGGCCGAAGCCGGAGGATGCGCCGGTGATGAGGATAGTGTGTGACATGGGAGCTCCGGAAGAAGAAAGGGTCATGGCCGGGCGCGGGCCAACAGGCGCTGCGGCACGGTGTGCGCGGTCCAGGCGGCCAGTGAACCGAGGGCGCTGGCCGCGGCCAGTTCGGAGAGGTGGGCCAGCGAGGGCTCAAGGTGGGCCGCGAACCAGCTGACCAGTCCGAGGAAGTACCCCAGCAGGTTGTTCAATACCGGCAGGCCACGCAGGGCGACCACGCACAGCGCTACGACCAGTACAACGACGGGCACGGCCAGCGAGGGACCCAGTGAGGGAGAGAGCAGGCCCACTGCAAGTGTTGCCAATGCGCCGATGCCCAGCCCGAACCAGACGCAGGCCAGGTTTTCGATCGTGGAGCGCGTGCCCTGCAGCCGCGTGAAAAAGGCAATCCAACCGATGAACATCGTCCACACCGGCCAGCCGGCATGCAGCGCACCGGCAGCGGCGAAGGCCGCGGTGAGCGCCGCAGTCACCGTGACGAGGGCGTAAGCGCTGCGGGAAACGGGAATCGGATTCATGGCATCTCTCCGTGGTTCAGACCGCGCCGCCGTTGGCACGCAGAACCTGACCGTTGATCCACCCGCCGTCGGCACCGGCCAGGAAGGCCACAGCAGCGGCGATGTCATCCGGGGTGCCCAGGCGTTCAAGCGGGCTCATCTTTGCCAGCCGCTCGATCAGTTCGGCTGATTTGCCTTCCAGGAACAGGCTCGTGGCCGTCGGCCCCGGTGCGACGGCGTTCACGGTGATGCCGCGGCCGCGCAGTTCCTTGCTGAGGATGGCGCTCATGGTTTCCACCGCCGCCTTGCTTGCGGCATAGACGCCGTAGCGCTCGAGCTTGAATCCGACCACGCTGGTGGACAGGGTGACGATGCGGCCGCCGTCGCGGACACGGCGTGCGCTCTCACGCAGCACATTGAACGCGCCCTTCAGGTTGATGGCGATGAGGCGGTCGAACAGGGTGTCTTCGCTTTCGGCCAGCGAAGCGAGTTCCAGTACCCCGGCACTGTTCACGACCACATCGACACCGCCGAAGCGTGCCTCGATCGCATCGAACAGGGACTGCACGGATTGCGGGTTGGCGACATCGGCTTGAAGCGCGAGTGCCTGGCCACCGTCTGCGATCAGTTCGGCGGCCAGTGCTTCGGCTTCTTGGTGGCGACCGGCGTAGTTGATGGCCACCGCAAAGCCATCGGCAGCCAGGCGGCGGGAGATGGCGGCGCCAATGCCGCGCGAGCCGCCGGTGACAAGGGCAACGGGGGTTGAGGAAGCGATGTTCATGTTCAGATCCAGGAAGGCGCACCCACATGGCGCACGGTCATCCTGGACGCGATTGCGGGGCGGATAATCCCCCTTGATCCGGCAATATCATCCGGGCAGCCGAACAATCAGGTCGCCGACCCGCTGCAGGTCCCCGTCCGGGCCGCCAGGGGCGGCTGTGCCTGCTGCAACACCCGCGCGAGGCGGGTGCGGCAGAGGGTTCCAGGCAGGGCGCGATCGCTGGCTACAACTGCACCTGCTCCCACCAGCGCGTGCCGGCGTTCGGCGCCTGCATGTCCAGCGCTTCGCCCATCATCGGCGTGGCGACCGGCACGCTGTTTGCCTTCGCCAGGGCGGTGATGCGTTCGAACGGTTGCTGCCAGGCATGCAGGGCCAGATCGAAGGTTCCGTTGTGGATCGGCAGCAGCCACTTGCCGCGCAGATCCAGGTGCGCCTGCAGGGTCTGTTCCGGCTGCATGTGCACGAATGCCCAGCGTGGGTCATAGGCGCCGGTTTCGATCATGGTGAGGTCGAACGGGCCGTACTTCTCGCCGATGGCCCTGAAGCCATCGAAGTAGCCGGTGTCGCCACTGAAGAAGATGCGGAAGTCACCATCCTGGATCACCCACGACGCCCACAGGCTGCGATCGCTGTCGCCCAGCCCACGGCCGGAAAAGTGCTGGCCCGGGGTGGCGGTCAGGCGCAGGCCGCTGGCTTCGGTCGACTGCCACCAGTCCAGCTGTTCCACCTTGGCGGGATCCACGCCCCAGGCGATGAGCTGGTCGCCCACCCCCAGCGGCGCAATGAAACGCGCGGTCTTGCCGGCCAGCTGCATCACCGCGGCGTGGTCGAGATGGTCGTAGTGGTTGTGCGAGAGGATCACGCCGGCGATCGGTGGCAGTTCGTCGATGCTGATCGGGGGTGCGTGGAAGCGCGCCGGGCCCATCCACTGCACCGGGGAGGCGCGTTCGGAGAACACCGGGTCGGTCAGCCAGTACTGGCCGCGCAGCTTCAGCAGGATCGTCGAGTGACCCAGCCGGAACAGGCTGCGGTCGGGCGCGGCGTCGAGGCGGGCGCGGTCCAGCGGCAGCACCGGAATGGGGTGCGCCGGCACCGTGCCCTTGGGCTTGTTGAACAGGAACGTCCACCAGATCTCCGCGCCGTCGCGCAGGCCCATTGCCGGCCGCGGCAAGGCGTTGCGGAACTTGCCGTCGCGGTACTGCGGCGAATCGGGGAAGTCGGGGAGGGACCAGGACTTGCAGAAGGTGTAGGCGGTCACGGCGAGGATTCCAAGCAAAAGGACAAGGAGCAGGCGCTTCATGGGTGACGTCCGCTGGGTACACTGCACAGTGTAGTTTCGTGTTTTTCAAAAGTACACTGCTCGGTGTAAAATGTACGCATCCGTTCAGCTGACTGGTTCCTGCCATGCCCCGTGCCCCGCAACGCCTGACCGACCGCAAACGCGACGCCATCGTGCGCGCGGCGGTGGAGGAGTTCCGTGCATCGGGGTACGAGGCCACCAGCATGGACCGCATCGCCGAAGCGGCCGGGGTCTCCAAGCGCACCGTCTACAACCACTTCCCCAGCAAGGAAGCGTTGTTCTCGATGATCCTGGAGGAGCTGTGGGAGCGCAGCGTGGCCAGCGACACCCTGCCGTACCGCGCCGACCAGCCGCTGCCGGCACAGCTGCTGCAGCTGGTGGGGCAGAAGCTGGAGCTGCTCAGCGACGCCAACTTTATCGATCTGGCGCGGGTGGCGATGGCCGAGATCATCCACTCGCCGGAACGCGCGCAGGCGATCGTGTGCCGCATGGGCGAGAAGGAAAGCGGCGAGAGTGCGTGGATCCGTGCGGCGATTGCCGATGGACGACTGCGCGCGGTCGATCCGGAATTTGCCGGGCACCAGCTGCACGGCCTGGTGAAGAGCTTTGCGTTCTGGCCGCAGGTGACGATGGGGCAGGCACCGTTGAACGCCGAGGAGCGCGCGCGCGTGGCCGAGTCGGCGGTGGCGATGTTCCTGGGCTACTACGCGATCTAGCTGGCGGCGAAACGACGGAATTCGTCCGCCGGTAGTGCTGCCGAATACAGATAGCCCTGGCCGACATCCACACCCAGTGCGCGCAGTTGCTGTTCCTGCGCCAGGGTCTCGGTGCCCTCTGCCACCACGATCGCGCCGCAGCGATGCGCGACTTCGACGATGAAACGCACGATCGACTGTGACTTGGCATCGGACAGCGTGGCGATCAACGCCTGCTCGATCTTGACCTCGGCGATGGCCAGCTGCGAGAGCAGGATCAGGGTCGAGTAGCCCGCACCGAAATCGTCCAATGACAGGGTCACCCCGGCCGCCAGCAATTGCGCGATATTGGCATCGACCACATCGCGTTCGACGATCTCGGTCCACTCGACGATTTCCAGGCGCAGCATCGTCCCGGGCACATCATGCAGCTGCAGCAGCTCCTGGAGGCGCAGGCCGAAACCGGGCAGGCGCAGCGACTCGGCGGAGACATTGACCGCCACGGTCAGCTGCAGGCCCTCACCCCGGCACTGCTGCAGGAAGTGGATGGCCGACTGCAGCGTGGCCCATTCCAGGTCGGCCAGGCGGCCCTGCCGGCGCAGCAGCGAGATCACCCGCATCGGCGTGATCATCCGGCCCTCGCCGTCGCGCATGCGCAACAACGCTTCGGCACCGACCAGGCGCCGGTCCTGCAGGCGATGCTTGGGCTGGTAGCACAACGGCGCGTCGCCGTGGCGGAGCCAGCGTTCCAGTGCACCTTCGATCAGCACGTCGATCTCGCTGTCACGCTGGACCGGATCGTCGAAGAACACGACGCCCGACTCGATCGCGCTCAACGCCAGGGTGATCGCGCGGAAGGGCAGGTGCCCGTCGTCGGCGTCACCGGGCGGCTTCAGTTCGACCACCGCGCAGCGGACCATCGGCCGGAAGCCTGGCCACTCCTCGCTGATGCGCTCGGCCAGCCCGGACGCCAGTTCGGTGATGCGGGGCTGCGTGCGCAGTTCCGGCAACGACAGGCCCTGGACCAGGATCGCCAGCGCGGCATCACCGAACTGGTAGATCTCCAGCCTGTCCGCAGGCAGTGATGGCAGCAGGCGGTGCACATCGTCGCCGCTGTCGCGCCGCCATGGTCCGTTGTCCTGCAGCGGCCCATAGCGCAGCCGCAGGTCACGCAGGTTGCCCATCTCGGCGACGATCAGGCACGCATGACCGATGCCGTCGTTGTCGCGCCAATAGTGCTGCAGGCGTTCGCCGAGCGCGCGCATGTTGGGCAGGCCGCTGATCGGGTCGATGCGCAGCCAGGCCTGCTCGCGCTGGCGCTGGGCATCGATCTGCGCATCGTTGTAGACCAGTGCGAACACGGCGCCCAGCATCAACAGCGACACGGGCAGTGCCAGCAGGCGTTGGATCGCCAGTTCTGTTACCGGCAGCTGATCGGCGCCGATGATCGCCACGCCGAGGGCCAGGCCCAGCGCGGTCACGCCGATGCGCACGCCCCAGGCCTGCAGGATCATGGGCAGCGAGAGTTCGTTGAGCATGCGCGGGTGCAGGCGCCTGCGCAGCCAGATGCCGGCCAGCATCTGCAGCAGGGATTCAAGGGCCGCGGGCAGGAAGAACTGGGTGCCGGAGAACTGGTAGCGGGCCAGCAGGCTGGCGGCCAGGCAGGCCAGGCCGCCGCGCCAGCCACCGAGCAGGCCGCTGACCAGCAGGATGTCGAAGCCGAGGTGGAGCTTGACCACGCCCTGGGTATAGCGGGCCACGAACCAGGAATTGAACAGATAGATCAGGCCCAGCGCCACGCCCACATACAGACGGCGCCCTTCGATGGCATGGCCGGCGCGGCGGGTGGCGATCAGCAGCACGCCGATCATGCCGATGACGGCGGTGGCCTGCAGCAGGTACAGCGGCAGGCTGGGCAGGGCGCTGTCCAGGACCTGGGCCGTAACCCGTGAAAGCGCATCCATAGCAGGTTCCCGCCTGTGACCGACGGCCAGTGAGGAGCAGGGTAAACCACGGCCGCGCGCGCGGCCACTGACGCCTCCCTGCGCTGGCCGCCGTGGTCAGTAGCGCGGGTCGGCGATGGCCGGCAGCACCAGTTCGCGCACGAAGCCTGAAGGCGACAGCTGCAGCAGTGCACGCACCATGGGCACCACGTCGTGCACGGGCACCAGCCCGCCTTCGCCGCGCGCTGCGGCGTCAGCCACCGGTACCGATAGTGCATCGTCGGTATTGAGATAGCCCAGCTGCAGGCTGGTGACCGCCAGGCGACGCTCGCGGAAGCCTTCGCGCAGCGCATCGGCGATGCCGTTGAGCGCGAACTTCGAAGCGCCGAAGGCCACTTCCGGGCGGCCGCTGCGCGGCAGTGCCGAGGTCGAACCGGTCAGCACCAGCTGTGGCCGTGCTGCATTCAATACACGGGGCAACAGGCGCTGCAGCAGCATCAGGGTGGCGGTGATGTTGACGTCGACCAGCTGCGCGAGCGCGGCATCGCTTTCATCGAGGAAGGCGTATTCGTCGCTGAAGGCCTTGTCTTCCCAGATGCCCAGGTTGTGGATCAGCACATCGATATCGGCCGGTGCCTGCGCTGCGATATGGTCGGCAGCGTCGGTTGGCCGCGACAGGTCCGCTTCGATCCATTGCAGCTCGACGCCTTCGGGACAGGCGAGGTCGCGCGGGCGACCGCGCGAGACGCCGACGACGGTGTCGCCCGGGCCGCACAGGCCTTCGACGAATGCCCGACCGAGGCCCCTGCTGGCGCCGATGACCATCAACTTCATGTTGCTTCCTTGTATGCGGGAGTTGCAGCGACCATCGCGGCGCCGGCCACTGTGGACGGCTGGCAGTGATTCGTCCATCGACCCGCGCGCTGGCGTACGGGCCCGGTTCAGCGCGGCGACGCACCTGCCGGAAGTGCGCGACAATCGCCATCGTCACCGACCGACGCTGGACCTGCGCATGTGCATGGACGAAACCGGATCCACTCCTGCCGAGATGCTGCTGCCGCAGACGTGGCAGGAGGTCCTGGCCGGCGCGCGTTTTGAGCGGCAGTCGATCGGCGTTTCGCGCGCGGATGTTGCCCGCGTACACCGGCCCGGACAGGCCGATGCGTTCCTGAAATCGGAAGTGATCGATGCCTTCAGCGAACTGGGTGATGAGATCGCGCGCCTGCGCTGGTTGCAGGCACAGGGCCAGCCCGCACCGACGGTGATGGCCACTGCCGAAGAAGCGGGCCGGCGCTGGTTGCTGATGAGTGCGCTGCCGGGCCGCGACCTGGCCACGTCTGCGGATCTGCCACCGCAACAGGTGGTGGCCGTGCTGGCCGACGCATTGCGTGGACTGCATGCCTTGCCCGTGGCGACCTGTCCGTTCGACCAGCGGTTGGCGTCGCGCCTCCATGCCGCGCAGGCACGCGTCGAAGCCGGTGTGGTCGACGCCGACGACTTCGACGACGAACGCCTGGGCCAGAGCGCGCAACAGGTCTTTGTCGAGCTTTGCGCGAGCCGGCCGGCGCACGAAGACCGGGTGGTCTGCCATGGTGATGCCTGCCTGCCCAACCTGATGGTGGCTGACGGCCGCATCAGCGGTTTCATCGATTGCGGGCGCTTGGGCGTGGCCGACCGCTACCAGGACCTGGCATTGGCCGCGCGCAGCCTCGCGCACAATTTTGGTGACACGCGCTGGGTGGCGCCGCTGTTCCAGCGTTACGGCGTGATCGCCGATGAGCGGCGCCTGGCGTTCTATCGGTTGCTCGACGAGTTCTTCTGAAGCGAGCGGGGGCTGAACGCCGCCCTGGCGGTGGCTTCGCGCGCACTGTGAAATGGACGAACGTTCGTTCACTATTCGTGCCATGAGCCGATTCGACCGCAATGAGCAGCGCGTGGCCCTGATCCTGCAGGCGGCGCTGCAGTGCTTCCTGGCCAAGGGCTTCCACCAGACCAGCATGCGCGACATCGCGCGGGTGGCCGGCGTCAGCCTGGGCAACCTCTACAACCATTTTCCGGGCAAGGAGGCGATCATCCTTGCGGTTGCGGTGGCCGAGAGCGAAGAACTGGCACCGATGCTTCAGCGGCTGGCGGCCGCCGACGGCGAGCGCGCGCAGGTGATGGCGTTCCTGCTGGATCTGCATGCGCTGTGCCGGCAGCCGCAGTGGGCGACGCTTGCGGTTGAGGTGCTGGCCGAGAGCGCACGCACCCCCGCCGTGGCCGAGGCTTTCGCCGCCAATCGCAGGCAGCTGCAACAGGCTCTGGCCGATGCCCTGCAGCGCGTGGCACAGCGTGAGCGGAGGCGCCCAGCGCTGGCTCCGCCACTGCAGGCGCAGGTGCTGCTGGATGCCATCGAAAGCGATGCATTGCGCCGGGGGCTGGGCGAGGCGGATGAGGCAGATGGTGAGCCGCTGGATATCGGGCTGCTGGCGCTGCTGCTGGGTGCGCGCGCATGAGCGCCGATGACCGGCGCCTGCACGGCCTGGATCTGGCACGCTACCTCGCGCTGGCCGGCATGGTGCTGGTCAACTTCCGCCTGGCGATGGCGGTGCCCGCAGAGGGTACGGCTGGGTTGGCAGGCTTCTTCCACCTGCTGGAAGGCAAGGCCTCGGCCACTTTCGTTACGCTGGCCGGGCTGGGCCTGGTGCTGGCCACGCAGCGGCAGGGATGGTGGTCGGCCAGCGTGCAGACCTGGCGACGCGCACTGTTCCTGCTGGTGCTGGGGCCGCTCAATCTGACACTGTTCCCAGCCGATATCCTGCACTACTACGCGGTGTACTTCGCACTGTCGGTGCTGTGGCTGCGTGCGTCGCCACGGCTGTTGCTGGCCAGCATCGTCGGCCTGGCCGCCGGTTCGTTCTGGGCGCTGCTGCAGTGGGACTACAGCGAAGGCTGGAACTGGCAGACGCTGGAGTATGCCGGCCTGTGGCAGTGGCCCGGCATGGCGCGCAACCTGTTGTTCAACGGCTTCCATCCGTTGCTGCCGTGGCTGTGCTTCTTCCTGCTGGGCATGCTGCTGGCACGCCTGCCGTTGTCGCAGCCTCGGGTGCAGCGCGCACTGCTGGTGCTGGGCCTGCTGCTGATCTGGGCCGGGCATGGCGTGCAGCAACTGGCGCAGGGAACACCCTGGCAGCCGTGGCTGGGAACACAGCCGATGCCGCCGGGGCCGGCCTATGTGCTGACGGGCGCAGGAGCGGCCTGCAGTGTCATCGCAGCCTGCCTGTGGCTGGCGCGCCTACGCCCGGGTGAGTGGTTGGCGCCGTTCACCGCGGCCGGGCAAATGACCCTGACCCTGTACGTTGGGCATATCCTGCTGGGCATGGGCACGCTGGAAAGCATGGGCCTGCTGGATGGCCGTGCCTCGCTCGCCTCGGTGCTGCTGTGGGCGCTGCTGTTCCTGCTGCTGGCAACCGGTGCGGCGTGGCTGTGGTCATGGCAGTTCGCGCGCGGTCCCCTGGAAGCGCTGATGCGGCGCGTCGCTGGCTAGTCCATTGCCCGCGACGCACAAGGGTGTGACGGACATGTCTGTGTCGCAGCCAGCGCATCTGCGATAGTAGCGGCAGGTAATACTTTCCGTTTGCATCCATGTCATTCGCTTCGGCGCAGCATCTCGGCGAAGTCCTGCAGCAATCCTATGGCATCACCGCTACCGCAGTGGTGCCACGCCCGGTGGGCGCCGATGCCAGCGCCAGCGTTTACCGCGTGGATGCGCGGCGCGGGCAATGGTGGTTGAAGTGCCGCACCTACCAGGTCGATCCAGCGGTGTGGGACAGCCTGCACTGGTTGCGCGGCACGTTGGGTATCGATGAAATCGTCGCGCCCTGGCCGGCGTTGACGGGGGGCGCGTCGGTGCAGCGCTGGGGCTTGCAGTTCACCTTGTTCCCCTACATCGAAGGGCAGTCCGGCTTCGAGGCAGCGCTGAGCCGTGCGCAGTGGCAGCGGCTGGGCGACGTGCTGCAGCGCCTGCACGCGGCGCAGCTGCCAGTGGAGCTGCAGCAGGCGTTGCCCACCGTGCGGCTGGAAACCGCCGCACTGGAAACGGTGGGGCAGTGGCTGGTGGGTGAGGGGCTGGCGGTGGCGCAGGACGGTCTGGGCCGCGCATTCGCTTCGGTCTGGGATCAGCAGCATGCGCGCATCGCGGCGCTGCATGCGAGCGCGCTGGAGCTGCACGCTGCATTGAAGGATGCACCGGTCGATCTGCACCTGTGCCACACCGACCTGCATGCCGGCAATCTACTGATGGGGAACGATGGTGGCCTGCATCTGATCGATTGGGATGGCCTGTCGCTGGCGCCACGCGAGCGCGACCTGATGTTCATCGGTGGCGCCGTGGGCGGGCGTTGGGGTCGCGAGAATCCGCTTGATTTCGCAGCGGGCTATGGCAGCGACCTGGGAGATCCGCGCTGGATCGCGTGGTACCGCCACTGGCGCATCCTGCAGGACCTGATCGAGTTCCAGCAGGTCCTGCTGGGCAGCGATGGAGAAGAGCGTTCTCCGCAGTTGCGCCGGCAATCGCTGCATTACCTGGGGGAGCAGTTTGCTCCGGGCAATGTGTTCGATGCGGCGGAGCGGGCGTATCGGGCGCTGTAAACGCACGTCACCTGCCATTGATGAGGCTTCGCGCTGCGCGCGATGCGTCGAGTATGGCTCGACGCTACAGGGAGACCTACTCGGCAGGTTTGGCTGCGGCGGAGGCGGCGGCACTGGCGGCGCGGCGTGACAGCACGGCTTCGCGGTGGGCGATGTAGGCGTTGGCGGCAAGGATGATGCCGGCGCCGGTGATCGTCCAGCGGTCCACGCTTTCGTTGAACAGCAGCCAGCCGAACAGCGTCACCAGCGGAAGTTGCAGGAAGCTGATCGGGGTCAGTGCCGAGACTTCGCCCAGGCGCAACGCGCGTGTCCACAGCAGCTGGCCGATGGTGCCCAGCACGCCGGTGGCCAGCAGCCACAGCCAGGCAGTGCCGGTTGGCCAGACCCAGACGAACAGGGCGGGAACCAGCGACAGCGGCACCCAGAACACGTAGGTGTAGAGCACCACGGTGTCGGCGCTGTCGACGCGGGTCAGCTGCTTGATCTGGATCGCCACCAGCGAACTGAGCAGGGCGGCGGCCACCGCTACCAGGCTGCCGGCGGTGAAGCCAGCGGTACCCGGTCGCACGATCACCAGCACGCCGATGAAGCCGACCACCACCGCTGCCCAGCGACGCACGCGCACGGTTTCGCCCAACCACAGTACCGCCGCAATCGTGACGAACAGCGGGGTGGAGTAGGACAGGGAGACCGCCTGCGCCAGCGGCAGATGGCCCAGCGCCCAGAAGGCGCACAGCATCGAGCCCAGGCCGATCGCGCTGCGCAGGAAATAACGCGGCAACTGCTGGGTTTTCAGCGGCGCGTGGCCCGGGCGCAACAGCATCGGCAACAGTGCGAGCAGGCCGAAGGCGTTGCGGAAAAATGCCACTTCCTGGGTCGGCACGTAGCGGGTGGCATAGCGGATCGCCACCGCCATCAGGCCAAACGCCATCGTGCTGCCGAGCATCAGCAGCGCCGCCCGCATCGGGGTGGCGCCTGGGGAGAGGGTGGGGGTGTTCACCACTGCGCGCCGAGCAGGCGGGGCTCCGGTTCGATCGGCACGCCGAACTTTTCCAGCACCGAGGCCGAGATGCGGCGCGCCAATGCCAGCAGTTCAGCGCCAGTGGCGTTGCCGTGGTTGACCAGTACCAGTGCATGGCTGGGCGCCACCCCGGCATCGCCCTCGCGGAAACCCTTCCAGCCACAGGATTCGATCATCCAGGCGGCCGAGACCTTGCGCTTGCCTTCCTGGTCGGACGGGAACACCGGCAGCTCGGGGAAGTGCTGCAGCAGTACGTCGACCTGTTCCAGCGGCAACACCGGATTCTTGAAGAAGCTGCCAGCGTTGCCGAGCACGTCGGGGTCCGGCAGCTTGCGGCGGCGGATCGCGATCACCGCATTGGCCACGTCCACCGCGCCGGGCAGTTCCACGCCCTGCGCCTGCAGTTCCTCGCGGATGCCGGCGTAGTCCATGCGCAGGTCATGCAGCAGCGGCAGTTTCAGTTCGATGGCGGTGATCAGGTAGCGGTCCATCTGCTGCTTGAACACGCTGTCGCGGTATCCGAAGCCGCACTGTTCGTTGTCCAGCCGCACCCAGGCCTGCTCGTGGCAGTCCCAGGCTTCGACGGCCTGGATGAATTCGCCGATCTGTGCGCCATAGGCACCGATGTTCTGGATCGGCGCGGCACCGGCGGTGCCGGGAATCAGCGCCAGGTTTTCCAGCCCGGACAGGCCCTCCTGCAGCGACCACATCACCAGGCCATGCCAGGGCACGCCCGCACCGGCACGGATCACCGCATGGTCGGCGCGGTGTTCGAGGAAGCTGATGTCACGGTTGCCGAACACCAGCACGGTGCCGGGCAGGTCCTCGGCGATCAGCACGTTGCTGCCGCTGCCCAGCACCAGCAGCGGGCCGTTGCCCACCTCGGGCAGTGCCAGCACGTCCGGCAACAGTGTGGGGTCGTGCAGTTCCAGCAGCTGTGCGGCGCTGGCCTGCACGTGGAAGGTGTTCAGCGCCTGCAGCGGTGCATTGCGGGTGAGTGTCCAGCGCAGCGGTGCGGTGCCGTCGGTGGTGTCCATGGGCGCGCTCACAGCGGCGCCACCGCGCCACGGCTGGGCGCTTCGCGGCGGCGACGGATCGCCTCCACGCACTCGGAGACCAGGGCAGGGCCACGGAAGATCAGGCCGCTGTAGCATTGCACCAGCGCGGCACCGGCGGCCATCTTGGCCACTGCATCGGCGCCGGACAGGATGCCGCCGACACCGACCAGCGGTACCGACTCGGGCAGGCGCGCGCGCAGGCGGCGCAGCACCAGCGTGGACTGCTCCAGCACCGGTGCGCCGGACAGGCCGCCGGCTTCGTTGGCCAACGGGTCGCCGGCCACCTTGCTGTGGTCGACGGTGGTGTTGGTGGCGATCACGCCGTCCACCTTCAGTTCGCCCAGCACGCGCGCAGCGGCATCGATGTCACGCTCGCTCAGGTCCGGCGCCACCTTCACCAGCATCGGCACGCGGCGGCCGTGCCGGGCGGCCAACGCCTCCTGGCGGTCGCGCAGCTGGCTGACCAGCTGGCGCAGCGCGGTTTCTTCCTGCAGTTCACGCAGGCCGGCGGTGTTGGGCGAGGAAATGTTGACGGTGATGTAGTCCGCCAGCGGGTACACCTTGTCCAGGCAGGCGATGTAGTCATCCACGGCCTGTTCGTTGGGGGTGTCCTTGTTCTTGCCGATGTTGATGCCGAGCAGGCCACGGCGGTTGCGCGCGCGCTCGACGTTGCGCACCAGCGCATCCACGCCCGCATTGTTGAAGCCCATGCGGTTGATGATCGCGTTGTGTTCCGGCAGGCGGAACAGGCGCGGCTGTGGATTGCCGGCCTGCGGGCGCGGGGTGATGGTGCCGATCTCGACGAAGCCGAAGCCGAGCGCGAACAGCGCATCGATGTGCTCGCCGTTCTTGTCCAGGCCGGCGGCCAGGCCAACCGGATTGGGGAAGGTCAGCCCGAACACGGTGCTCGGCATCGGCGCGATGCGGGCGGCCAGCAGCGGCGTGGTGCCGGTGCGATAGGCCAGGTCCAGTGCGGACAGGCCGAGGCCGTGGGCGCGCTCGGCGTCGAGCGAGAACAGGAAGGGGCGGGCAAGCGAATACATGCGTCGGTTCAGTCCAGCGTGCCGAGGAAGGCTCGGGTTTGATATTCAAAAGCGACCTGGCCGTCGACCGCGTGGGCGGCGAACAGGTCCTGCAGGGCATCGATCATCGGCGCGTGGCGCGGATGACCAGGTTGCGGTGCGTAGGAAGAAGACAACAGGCGACCGCGCAGGGCGTCCAGGTCCAGGTACTGCACGTTCGGCAGCTGCACCATGCCGCGCAGCCCACTACCGAACCAGGCCTGCATGGTGGCGTCGTCCTGGTAGCGTTCGGCCACCGCGCTGTAGTCGGTGCCGTAGTCCAGCAGCAGCTGCTCGTAGCCGACCAGGAACGGGCTGGCGTCGAGCAGGCGCGAGTTCCAGTAGATCAGTGCCTGGCCGCCCGGGCGCAGGATGCGCTGCCACTCGGCGCGCACTGCCACGGTGTCGAACCAGTGGAAGGCCTGCGCGACGCTCACCAGATCGATGCTGGCATCATCCAGGCCGGTTGCTTCGGCGCGGCCGTCGACCGCACGGAACTGCGGATACTGCGGTGCCAGCCATGCTTCGGCGGCGCCGCGCATGGCCGCATTCGGCTCAACGGCCACCACCGGATGGCCGGTGGCCAGGAACAGGCGGCTGGAAATGCCGGTGCCGGCGCCGATGTCGGCCACCTGCGCCTGATGGCTGACGCCCATCGGGCCGTGCAGCCATTGCAGCAGCGCGGGCGGGTAATCGGGCCGGTAGCGGACGTAGTCGGCGACGCGGCTGCTGAAGCGTTCAGTGCTGTCGGAGGCGGTCATGGCGGTCAGTTCGATACAGCGGCGAGCCAGGCCAGGCCGCCGAAGAACAGGATGAAGACCAGGATCGCGGCGATCACCGCACCGACCATCACCCAACCCAGCACCAGGCCGGTGACGGCCAGGCCGTCACCTTCAAGTTCAAGCGGGCGGCGGCGGATTTCGGCGCGGGCCATGTGGCCGGTGACGATGGCGACGATGCTGGCCACGAAGGGCAGGACGGTCCAGCTGGCGATGCCCATGACCAGGCTGACCACGGCCAGGGCGCTTGTCTGTCGGGGTGCCACGCTCATCGGGGTCCTCCTTGGCAGTGTGCACATGATAGTGCCTCTGCCCGGGCAATCCCATGCCCGGTGAATCCAAGGGTGCCAACCGAGGTTGGCCGCTACGGCAGAAGTCGACCTTGGTCGACGAAAGGCATTCCAGCCAGGTAGGCGTCGACCTTGGTCGACGAAAGGCATTCCAGCCAGGTAGGCGTCGACCTTGGTCGACGAAAGGCATGCCAACCAAGGTTGGCAGCTACCGGGATGCCGGTGTCAGCCCATCAGCACCTGGCCGCCATCCACGTTGAGCACGCTGCCGGTGATCCAGCGCGCCAGCGGCGAGCACAGGAACAGCGCGGCATCGGCGATCTCGCGCGGATGGCCGAAGCGGCCGAACGGAATCTTCGCCAGGGTGCCGTGGTACAGCGCGGGATCTTCGCTGCGGCGGCGGTCCCACAGGCCGTCGTCGAACTCGATCGAGCCGGGCGCGATGGCATTGACCCGGATCCGGTCCTTGGCCAGCGCCAACGCCTGCGAGGTGGTGTAGTGCGAAAGCGCGGCCTTGGCCGCAGCATAGGGCGCGCCACCGGGGCGCGGCTGCTGCGCGGCAATCGAAGACAGATTGAGGATGCAGGCGTCGTCGGACATGCGCAGCCACGGCAAGGCCAGGCGCGAGGCACGAACGGCCGCCATCAGGTCGACCTGCAGGCTGGCCGCCCATCCGTCCTCGTCGTCGGCCATGCCGTAACCGGTGGCATTGTTGACCAGCACGTCGATGCCACCGAGTGCGTCGGCGGCGGCCTGCAGCCAGCCCTGGATCTGACCGGTGTCAGCCAGGTCGGCGGCGAACGCGTGCAGCACGACGCCCTGTGCGGTTGCATCGGCGCGCAGCACGTCCAGGCCGGACTGGCCGCGGGCGCAGACCGAAACCTGCGCACCGGCGCCGGCAAACGCCAGCGCCATTTCACGACCGATGCCCTTGCTGCCGCCGGCGATCAGCACGCGGCGGCCGCTGTAATCAAGGATCGGAGCCCCGCTGGGGATCCGATCCGGTGCCGTGGGTGCGGCGTTGTCCATCACAGGTCGAACTTGATGCCCTGGGCCAGCGGCAGCGAATCCGAATAGTTGATGGTGTTGGTCTGGCGGCGCATGTAGACCTTCCACGCATCCGAGCCGGACTCGCGGCCACCGCCGGTGTCCTTCTCGCCACCGAAGGCGCCACCGATTTCCGCACCGGACGTGCCGATGTTGATGTTGGCGATGCCGCAGTCGCTGCCGGCGGCCGACAGGAACTTCTCGGCGGTCTTCAGGTTGGTGGTGAAGATCGAGGACGACAGGCCCTGCGGCACGCCGTTCTGCATGTCGATGGCTTCGTCGAGGCTGTCGTACGGCATCACGTACAGGATCGGCGCGAAGGTCTCATGCTGGACCACGGCGTCGCTGTTCTTCAGGCCCGAGACAATCGCCGGCAGCACGAAGTTGCCGGCGCGGTCGATGCGGGTGCCACCGGTCTCAATGGTGCCGCCGGCGGCCTTGGCCTGGGCGATGGCATCGAGGAACTGCTGCACGGCACCGTCGCTGTTCAGGGGGCCCATCAGGTTGGCGGCGTCGGTCGGGTCGCCGATCTTGCCTTCCACCTGCTTGTAGGCCTTCACCAGCGTGGCCAGCACGTCGGCGTAGATCGAGCGGTGCACGATCAGGCGGCGGGTGGTGGTGCAGCGCTGGCCGGCGGTACCGACCGCACCGAACACGATGCCCGGCACGGCCAGCTTCAGGTCGGCGGTTTCGTCCAGGATGATGGCGTTGTTGCCGCCCAGCTCCAGCAGGCAGCGGCCAAGGCGGCGCGCCACCTTCTCGTTGACGGTGCGGCCGACCTGAGTCGAGCCGGTGAAGCTGATCAGCGGCACGCGACGGTCATCGACCATCTTTTCCGACAGCGCGGTACCGGCATCGTTGATCAGGAAGAAGATGTCCGGGAAGCCGGCTTCGCGCAGCGCGTCGTTGCAGATCTTCAGCGAGGCGATGGCGGTCAGCGGCGTCTTGTTGGACGGCTTCCAGATGCACACGTCGCCACAGATGGCGGCCAGGAACGAATTCCAGCTCCACACCGCGACCGGGAAGTTGAAGGCCGAAATGATGCCGACCAGGCCCAGCGGGTGGTACTGCTCGTACATGCGGTGGCCGGGGCGCTCGGAATGCATGGTGTAGCCGTACAGCATGCGGCTCTGGCCGACGGCGAAATCGGCAATGTCGATCATCTCCTGCACTTCGCCATCGCCTTCCGGCTTGCTCTTGCCCATTTCCAGGGCCACCAGCGAACCGAGGGCATCCTTGTGCTTGCGCAGCGCTTCGCCGCACAGGCGCACGGCTTCGCCGCGGCGCGGGGCCGGGGTGGTGCGCCAGATCTTGAAGGCTTCCTGGGCACGGGCGACGACGGTGTCGTACTCGGCCTCGGTGGTGGCGCGGACCTGCGCGATCGGCTCGCCGGTGGTCGGGTTGACCGGGGTGATGAGCTCACCGCTGGTCGCGCTCGACCACTCCCCGTTGCCCAGGTACGTGCCAGCGTTGATCGCGTCCAGGCCAAGGGACTTGAGCAGCTCGGAAGACATGCAGACTCCTGTGTTTCGTTACGTTGTTTGGCGCCATCGCGGGCAGGTGGGAGACGCGATGAACTGAATCGCCGATGGTAGCAGAGCGGCCCATGCGGCCATGGTGCAACGCGCCAGCGCAGCCGGGTGGAACATGAATGCTTGGAGGGCAGGGCGTGTTGCCTGTAAACTTCCCGGCTGCATGGCCCCGTAGCTCAGCTGGATAGAGCGTCCCCCTCCTAAGGGGAAGGTCGCCCGTTCGAATCGGGCCGGGGTCACCATAATGGATAGCGTATCGCGGCGGCTCGTTTCCGCCCGCTGCATGCGGGGTCGTTGGCCATCGTCTGGCCCCACCGCCCGAGCTCAGGGAGGAGCTGATGTCGTTGATGCCCGAATTGCGGTACTTCCCGGAGAGCAAAGACGAGCTGCTGTATCACTACTGCTCCGCAGATACCCTCCTGGCGATTCTCAGCCACGGAACCCTTCGTCTTTGTGATCTCACAACGATGAACGACTCAATGGAACTGAGTTGGGGAACGAAGCTGCTGGGAGAGATTCTGGCCAAGGATGAAGTGACCAGGGTGGTCAAGACCAGGACTCCCATTGATGAGTACCTGGCGTCGGGCCGCAACATGTTCAAGGTGCTCGCCTGCTGCTTCTCCACAAGAAGAGACCAGCTCAGCCAGTGGCGTGCCTATGCGAACAACGGGGCAGGGTTCTGCGTTGGTTTTTCCGCGAAATCCATCGCCGCGATGAAAGGCAACAAGATTCGCGTTTGTTATGACGTTGATGCGCAGCGCAGAATGCTGGGGAATGCGTTCAAGCAGATTCTGATCAGTTCCACAACGCCGGCAGGACTTGATTCAGAAAAAGTGAAGTGGGGCATCATGGAGCTGCTTATAGACACGGCTGGCATGAAGAATCCCGCATTCAGTGAGGAATCCGAGGTTCGGCTGTCCAATCCTATCGTCGTGGACGGTGTGGGGCCCATGCTGAAGCTTGCCTACCCCTCGCAACTGAAGGCGGCTTCAGAGCTGAAATTCCTCATGCGCGGTACCAATCCTACCCCGTACTCGGACCTGCGGTTGCCCGACAGGGTCGAGGCAATCCGCGAAGTCTGGATCGGGCCGCGAGCCGAGGCCAGCGAGATGCAGATGCAGATCATGCTGGGGACGATGGGTTATACGTCGACGCGCGTTTTGAAATCTGCAGCGTCGTACAGATAGCATGAGAAAAGGGGACGGAGGGAATTAAGTCGTTTGTGCCTCAAATGACCTAATTCCCTCCGTCCCCTTTTTCACGTTCCCCGGTCTAGCGCAGCCCCAGGCCTTCCAGCACTTCGGCCACCTGCGCCCGGTCATTGCCCTGCAGCCCAAGCAGCGGTCGCGGCAGGCAGTCGTCACTACACAGGCCCATCAGCGCGGCAGCGCATGCCATCACGCGGATGCCGCCGAAGTGGTCGTACAGCGCCCAGAGCGGTGCCAACCGCGCGGACACAGCCTCTGCGGTGGCCATGTCACCGCCGCGCGCTGCGTGGGTGATGCGCAGCGCCACCTCGGGGAACAGGCCAGCGATCACCGAGTACCAGCCATCACAGCCCGCGGCCAGTCCGCGCACGGCGGCGGCGTCACCACTGATGCCCAGCGTGACGTGCGCCGGAATATGGGTGCGCAGCGCGGCGACGCGTGCCAGGGCTGCGGCCGGGTCGTCGGACAGGCGGGGAATCTTGATGGAGCCGATGTTGGGCAGCGCGGCGATCCGCCCATGCAGTTCATCGGAGAACTGGAAGCGGGTGGTGCCGGGATTGTCGTAGACGCAGATAGGGGTGCGCACTGCCATGCACACCGATTCGAAGAGCGTGTAGACCTCGTGCTCCTTCAATGGCTGGTAGGACACCGGCGCCAGCAGCAGGCCGGCAGCGCCGGCATCTTCGGCATCCCTGGCCAGTTCCAGTACGTCGCGGGTGCGCAGGGCGCCGACGCCGACGATCACCGGTACGCCGCCGGCATGGGCGAGGGCCTGGCGCAGCACGCGCTTGCGCTCGGCTTTCTCCAGATAGGCATAGCTGCCGGTGGAGCCGAGAATGCCCATCGAGTCCACGCCGGATGCGGCCAGGCGCTCGACCAGTGCGGCAAAAGCGCGTGTGTCGATGTCATCTCCACTGAGCGGAGTAAGCGGAAACGCGCTGAGGCCTCTGAACATGGGATACCCGGGAGTGAGAATGAGACAGGCTGCCGTTGGGCGGCAGGCGTGTGGACGCCCGGAATTGTTTATTGTCCTAGGACAAAATTCAAGCGCTGCGGCGTGGCGTGACTGCGCGTTCCAGGACGCCCACAATGGATGCCCACGTCACGTCCGCATCGTCCTGCCCATGCAACTGCAGCCGGTCCAGCCTTCGCACTACGCGCGCATCGCCCATTGGCTCGATTCGGCCGCAGCCACGCAGCGCTGGGCCGGCCCGGGTGTCGCATTCCCTGTGCCGGCCGGAGCGTTCGCGCAGGTGCTTGGGCTGGGCACTCGCCCGGGGCGGGTGCTGCTGGACGGGCAGGGCGACTGCGTAGGCTTCGGCCAGTACTGGTTGAGCGAGCCTGGCACGGCTCATCTGGGCCGGATCATCGTTTCGCCCCAGGCGCGGGGGCGCGGGCTGGGGCGCGTGCTGATGCAGCTGATGATCGCCGAGGCCCTGCAATCACCGGGCGTACAGCGCCTGACCCTGCGGGTCTATCGGGACAATGCCGCGGCGGTAGCCCTGTATCGCGACTTCGGCTTCCAACCCGTGGACGATGCCTCGACGCCCGACTTGCTGTTCATGCAGCGCGGTGGCGGATGACGGCTGCCGCTTGCCGGGCCTTGATGCCTTCGGTACTTTTCACAACAGGCGGGCTGACGCGGCTACGCTGGGATCCGGAATCCGGCCGGATCGGCTCATGGACCGCATACCCCAGCTTCTGGATCAGGACGAATCCATGCGCCTGGAGGTCAGTACGCTGGCCGAGGGGCAGGGTGTCCTGTCACAGCTGACCCGCGAGTGCTTCGGCCAATCGCCGAAGGCGTTGATCGACCGCCAGGTGGTGCTGGAGATCAAGGCATGGCTGAGCTACAGCGAGCTGCCGATCGGACGCATCGCCGAGCGCCTGTGCTTCGAGGATGTGTCCTACCTGTGCCGCTATTTCCGTCGGCATACCGGGCAATCGTTGACCGCCTACCGCCGCGCGGGACAGGGCCTCGCTAGTGGGATACGAACAGCGGTGCCGGAACTTCGGCCAGCAGGTTCTCGGTGACTCCGCCGAGCACGCGTTCCACCACCCGGCTGCGGCTGTAGGGGCCCAGCACCAGCAGGTCCGCTTCGGCATCGAGGACATGCTGTCGGATGGTTGCGGCAACGCCGCCCTGTGTGGAATTGACCGCCTGGATCTCGACCTCGACACCATGCCGGGCCAGGTGCTGGGCCATTTCCGCGCCCGGTGCGGCCTCTGCCTTGGGGGTGTCGACCATCAGCAGGTGCACGGCCTGCGCGCGGGCGAGCAGGGGAAGCGCATCGGCCACCGCGCGGCGTGCCTGCTTGCTGGCATTCCAGGCGACCACGATGCGCTGGCCGACCTGTTCGCCGCGCCAGTGCGGCGGCACCAGCAGCATCGGCACACCGGTCTGGCGTAGCGTGCCGAGCGGGTGCCAGCCGCTGGGCGCCCCCGGCGTGTGTGGATAGCCGGCGATGATCAGGTCGCAGTACAGAGATTGCAGGGAGAGATCAGCGCCGCCCAGATAGTCTGAAACGATGCGCAGCTCGGTGCTGATCCGCAGCGGCTCGGCGGCGGCGCGCAGGTTCTGCATCAGCTGCGCGGTGCAGGCGGCATCGGCACGTGCTTCATGGTCGAGTGCAGCGGCAATGCCGGCACCACGGGCGAAGCCGCTGGCGATGTCGCTGGGATGCTGGGCGGTGGAGACCGCGATCAGATGGGACTGCTGGACCTGCGCCAGTCGGGCGGCGATGTTCAGGACCTGGTGCCCGGTGTCGCTGGCATCGAACAGCACGGCAATGTCGCGTAGCGGATGCAGCATGGCGTTGTCTCCTTCGATGCCTGTGACGCGATCCCTGCGTGCACCGACCCGGGTGCACCGGACGCACGCCATTTTTAGCGCACTCCTGATTCTGATGAATCATCTGTGATTCAGTTCATTAATTGATGATTCATGCTAGCGTGAGGGCATCCCGAATCCGGTGCCTCCATGCGTCCTGCCGCACGTTCCCGCCGCGACCTGCACCATGCCCTCGCAGCCACGCTGGTCAGCCACCCGCGCTGCACGCTCAGCGAACTGGCCAGCGGTGCCGGTATCAGCCGGGCGACGCTGTACCGGTTCGCGCCCACCCGCGAAGCGATCGACGAGGCGTTGTTTGCGGCGGGGTTTGAACGGCTGGAGGCGGCGGCCACCTGGTTCGACGCGGATGCCGACGCGATGCAGGTGCTGGAACGCGTGACCGAGGTGTTGCTGGCCGATTGGGAGCTGGTGACGCTGCTGTTCGCGCGCATGATGGAAGAGCAGCAGCGCCGGGGCGATCTGCATCTGCTGCCCGGGCGCTGGGCGCCGATTGGCGAGCGTTTCGAGGCTTTTTTCCTGCGCGGCCAGAAAGCCGGCGTGTTCAATCTCGGATTCACCGCCGTGTGGCTGGGCGACTTCTACTGGACCTGCTTCTACGGCATCACCTGGTCGCTGGCACGGGGCCGGTTGGCGCCGGCGATGGCGTCGTCGACGCTGCTGGCGTCCTTCCTGCAGGGCGCGAAGCAGCCCTGACGCCCCACACCGCTGCCGAATCTGCGTGCTGTTTTGCCGGAAAGTAGGCGGCGGCTGCCGGAATCGTGCCCGGCCCGAACCTGTGTGCCCGCTATAACTGGACGCGTGGAGCTGACGCCAGACTCTGCAAATGTGAATGTGATTTGCATCACATAATTGTTTGCAATATGTTATGGTCGTCACAGTTATATGTGCCTGACCAACCGGGGACAAGGGACGAAGCAGATCGCCACGGACCCGGCGGAACACGCAGTCAAGTGTGCCGCCGCACCGGGGAATTCGTTGCTGGTCACCCACTGACCTTCGGCCCGGCAAGGGTCGACGACGGGGAAATCAACCATGTGGCAGTCGACGACGTCGCGCGAAAGCGCGGGCGGTGGATGCGTTCATCCCAGAAAACGTGCCCGGACAGGGCTATCCAGCGGATGGCTGAGGGCCGGCCTGCTGGCCCTGTTGTCGCTGACGATGCCGTCGCTGGCCTGGGCCGCCGCCTACGCCACCGGTGGCAGCAGCCCGTACCGCAACACCGTGCTGTGGCTGACCTGGGGCGGCGGTGCCAATGGCGTGAACAACGTCGCACTCAATGATGGCGCGATGTCGTCCATCGACATGCCGGTCGCGGCCGGGGTGAACCTGCGCGTTGATTGCCGTTTGAACACGGCCGAGACCAATGTGCTGCGCAGCTATCGCCCCGGCAACTTCGGTGGCGACAGCCTTGACGACCTGTACAACATCGGCGGTACCGGCAGCGCCAACCAGCTGATCGCCGGCATCGCGCGTGCCAGCGGCACCTCCACCTTCAGCATCACCTGCACCTCGACCCTGGGCGGCGCCCCTTACCGCCTGCGCGGCGTGGTGATGGCCGACGCCGAGTCGATCAACAACAGCGGCGAATTCGTCGAAGCCAGCGCGCAGGGCACCTGGAACGTGGTCGAGGTCCGCAAGAACCTGGCCAACGCCACGCCGTACCTGGTCAACAAGTCGACCAGCGGCGCCAACCAGGTCATCCGCTTCGGCCCCGGCAACGACGACAACACCGCGGCGGTCACCTTCCTCAGTTTCGACAATGCCGCACACGCGCCGGGCAACCTGGCGGTGAACATGGGCTTCTCGATGCGCGGCGGCGGCACCACGGCGATCGCGATCGGTCTGCTGGTGCCTTACGCCGACTTCGGCGATGCGCCGCAGAGCTATGGCGACGCCATGCATGTGGTGGACGATCTGCAGTTCCGTTCCGACGGCATCCCGCAGGGCGCCAGCAACTTCAACATCAACACCGCGGGCTACACGCCGGGTGGCCTGGCGCCGCCGTTGACCGACTTCCTCGGCAGCCTCGGCCCGGATACCGAGCAGCGCAGCAGCTACAGCCTGGATGCGCTGGGCGATGACAACTTCCCGCAGGTGGGAAGCCGCGAAGAGGATGCCTGGCCGACCAGCTACCGCCTGACGGTGATGCAGGCCGGTACCCAGATCAACCAACCGGTCGCCTGCGTGGGCAATGGCAGCGTGGCCGGCTGGATCGACTTCAACCGCAATGGCGTGTTCGATGCCAACGAGCGCAGCGGTATTGCGGCCTGTAGTGGTGGCCAGGCGAACCTGACCTGGACCGTGCCCGCCCAGGTACTGGCGGGTACCAGTTACGTGCGCCTGCGCTACTCCACCAACGCGGTCCAGATCCAGAACCCGACCGGCGTGGCCGACGACGGCGAGGTTGAGGACCACCGGATCACCATCACCGCGCCGTCGCTGAAGGTGGTGAAGAGCAACAATGCCACCGGCGGCATCTGGAATTATGGCCAGGCCGGCACTGAGTACACGCTGACGGTGAGCAACACCAGCGATGTGCCGACCGGCAATCCGCCGAATGTGGCGGCGAGCACGATCACCGTGCGTGACCAGCTGCCGGCCGGCATCGCGCCGAACTGGAGCGGCACGCATGTCAGTGGCAACTGGAGCTGCACCGCCAGCGGCCAGGACGTCACCTGCACCAGCACGCAGGTCCTTGCAGCGGCAGGCAGCGCTGGGTCCAGTTCGGTGTTCACCCTGCCGGTGACCGTCACTGCAGCGGCGACCGGCGTGTTGACCAATCACGCCAGTGTCGGCGGTGGCTACGACCCCTTCAACAGCGGCAATGCGCCCGCACCGGGCGCCAGCTGCACCGATGCCGACCACTGCACGCGCAGCGACGTGACCGTGCCGGTGACCCGCGTGGGCTATGCCAAGCGCTCCAACACGGCCGGCCCGGTCGCGGTGGGCACGACGGTGAGCTACACCGTCGATGTCACCGTGGCCGATGGCAACACCCGCGACCTGTTGACGCTGACCGATACCCTGGGCACCGGCCTGGATTTCGCCAGTGTCAGCAACGCCGGTGCATTTACCTGCAACGCCGCCAATCCTCTGGTGTGCACGCTGCCGGCCGGCACCGTGCCCGGCACCTACAGCCTGAGCTACACGGCCACCGTCAATGCGCAGGCCAGCGGCCAGGTGGTCAACACCGTGGTCGGCACTGGCACCGATAACCCCACCTGCAGCAGCAACTGCACCACCACTACGCCCGTGGCCGCGCCGAGGATCTCGGTGTCCAAGGCCAGTAGCACCGCCGGCCCGGTCGCGATCGGTGATGCGGTGGCCTATACCGTGACGGTCGTGGTGGCCGACGCGCGCACCCGCGCGGTGACCACGCTGACCGACACGCTGGGTGCTGGCCTGGATTTCGGTAGCATCACCAGCGCAGGCGCTTTCAGCTGCGCACCGGGCAATCCCCTGGTCTGCACGCTGCCGGCGGGCACCGTTCCGGGCAGCTATGCGTTCTCCTATACCGGCATCGTCAATGCACAGGCCAGCGGCCAGGTGCGCAACGCGGTGGTGCCCAGCGGCACCGACAATCCGTCCTGCGTGGGCAGCTGCGATACCACCACGCCGATGGCCAGCGCGCTGGTGGTGTATGCCAAGCAGGCGTCCACCGGTGGTCCGGTGCGGATCGGCGACGTCATCGACTACACGCTGAGTGCGACCGTCACGCGTGCGCGCACCACCGGCGTGGTCACCCTGACCGATACCCTGGGCAGTGGCCTGGACTTCGGCGGCGTCAGCAGCGCCGGCATCTTCACCTGCAATGGAACCCAGCCACTGGTGTGCACGTTGCCGGCCGGCACCGTGCCGGGCACTTACAGCCTGACCTACCGCGCCACCGTCAACGCGCAGGCCAGCGTCAGTGTCCGCAATGCCGTGCTTGGCAGCGGCACCGACAATCCGTCGTGCAGTGCCAACTGTGACACCACCACCCCGGTGGCGGCACCCGGCGTGAGCTATGCCAAGTCGGTGAGCGGCACCGGCCCGGTCTCGGTGGGCGATCGCCTGACCTATACGCTGACCACGGTGGTGACCAACTCGCGCACCACCGATGTGGTGACCCTGACCGACACCCTGGGTACGGGCCTGGACTTTGGCGCTGTGACCAGTGCGGGCGCCTACAGCTGCAACGCGGCCAATCCGCTGGTCTGCACCCTGCCTGCGGGGACCGTGCCGGGCAGCTACAGCCTGTCCTACACCGCGGTGGTGAACGCGCAGGCCAGCGGCCAGGTCACCAATGCCGTGCTGGGCAGCGGCGGCGACAATCCCTCGTGTACTGCCAACTGCGATACCACCACGCCGGTCACCGGCAGCCAGATCGACTATCGCAAGACTTCGGCAGCGGCGGGTCCGGTCAAGGTCGGTGACAGCATCGCCTACACGTTGACCGCCGTCGTCAGCCACTCGCGCACCACGGCGGTGTTCACCCTGACCGATACGATGGGCCCCGGCCTGGACTTCGGTGCGGTGGCCGGCAGCCAGGGCTTCAGCTGCAATGCCGCCAACCCGCTGGTGTGCACGCTGCCGGCCGGGACTGCGCCGGGTACGTACACGGTGGACTACACCGCGAAGGTGAACGCGCAGGCCAAGGGCAGCGTGAGCAACGCGGTGCTGGGTGGTGGTCCCGGTACCACCACCTGCACCAGCAACTGCAGCACCACCACACCGGTGCTGGCAGCGGTGGTGACCTACCGCAAGCAGTCCTCCACTGTCGCACCGGTTGGCGTCGGCGATGCGGTGGACTACAGCGTTGAAGTGACCGTCGCCAACTCGCAGACCACCGATACGCTGGTGCTGACCGATACGCTGGGCGTGGGCCTGGACCTGCAGTCGGTCACCCAGCCGGGACCGTTCACCTGCAACGCCAGCAATCCGCTGGTCTGCTCGCTGCCGGCCGGCACCGCGCCGGGCACCTACACGCTGGGCTATCGCGCGCTGGTCAATGCACAGGCCAGTGGCAGTGTGCGCAATGCAGTACTGGGCAGCGGCGGTGACACGCCCACCTGCAGCGGCGACTGCAGCACCGAGCACGCGCTTGCAGAACCGCGCGTCGTGCTGGAGAAGCAGGCCGGCCCGGCCAGTGGCACCGAGGTGCGTCCTGGCGACAGGCTGCGCTATACCCTGGTCGCCACGGTCGAGCGCGCGTCCCTGCGCAAGCCGCTGCAGCTGGTGGACACGCCCGATGCCGGACTGAGCATCGAGAGCCTGCCGGCCGGATGCGTGCAGCAGGGAACGGACATCGTGTGCACGCTGCCGGCGGGAACCGCGGTTGGCCGCCACGAATGGGTCTACCAGGCGATCGTCAATCAGGAAGCGCGCGCCGAAGTACTGAACCGCCTGCGCGGGCAGTACCCGGATGGCTCGCCGCCGCCCGAGTGCACGACCTGCGAGACGCGCCACAAGGTGGTGTCCGACTTCGCGCTGCGCATTACCAAGACCGCAAGTCCGCGCCGGGTGAAGGTGGGCGATCTTGTGCGCTACCAGCTGGTGGTCGAGAACGTGGGCAGCAGCCACTGGCGCGATGGCGTGGTGGTCGATACGCCGCCGCCGGGCTTCAGCTACGTGGACGGTTCGATGCGCGTGGCCGACGATGACGGCGCGTTCTCGCTGGCCAGCAGCCAGTCGCCGCTGCGCATCGGCGCGGTGGATATCGCGGTCGGCCGCAGTGCGACCATCACCTACCTGCTGCGCGTCGGCGCTGGCGTACGCAGTGGCAATCACGTGAACCAGGCCGTGGCGACGGCCGATGATGGCAGCCCGCTGTCGAACATCGCCACCGCCGAAGTGGCGATGGATGCCGACCCGCTGCTGGAAGACAGCCTGGTGTTCGGTACCGTGTTCGATGACCGCGATGGTGACGGCTGGCAGGACAGTGCCGAACTGACTGGTGTGCGCGTGCAGGGTGGCTTCGCGCCCTCGGCCTATGTGGCCGGCTCGACCACGCTGGATCGCGGCGATGGCCCGCAACCGCTGGCCGATGCCAGCGCACCGCTGCTGCACGGCGTGCAGATCGGCACGGTGCACGGCCGCGCGTCGACGTCCGACAGCGCCGAGGCACATCAGGTGGTGGTGCGGCAGCGCTTGCGCGAACTGGCTTTCACCGATGACTTCGTGCTGGAAAGCGCGCAGGGTCACCGTCTGCGAATGGACGCACAGGGCGGCACGGACGTGCAGCGCGGTGGGGAGGCCGGCAAGGGCCTGACCGCCGCCGAGCCGACCGTGCGCCGCGAGATCGCGCGCGTTTCCGAGGGCTATGAAGTGGCCTATGTGATCGGCAACGAGGGCATCCAGGAGCAGGGCATCCCGGGCGTGCGCCTGGCCACCGTAGAGGGTCTGCTGGTGGAGACCGATCCGTTCGGCCGCTATCACCTGGCCGACGTCCACGGCGGTGATGCGCGCCTGGGCCGCAACTTCATCATCAAGCTGGACCCGGCCACGGTGCCGGCCGGTGCGGAGCTGACGACCGAAAATCCGCTGCTGCGACGGGTGACCCAGGGCGTGCCGACGCGCTTCAGCTTCGGCGTGCGCCTGCCGCCGTCGCCACAGGCGCCGGCCGAGCGCATGGAGCTGGCCCTGGGCGAAGTGCTGTTTGCCCCGGGCAGCAGTGTGCTTCGTGCCGACTACCGCCCGGTGCTGGTGAAGATGGCCGAGGTGGTGAACCGCTACCAGGGCGGTGACGTGGTGATCGCGGCCAATGGCGAAAGCCAGGCGTTGGCCTTCGCCCGTGCCGGGGTGGTGCGCGATGCGCTGCAGGCCGAAGTGGCCGAAGGCGCGCGCGCTGGCCTGACCGTGCAGCTGCGCACCGATGTGCAGGACCCGCATTCGCTGCTGGCCGGTGTCGATGCGAATGGCGCGTTGCTGGGCAACGTCCTGTTCGACACTGACAAGGCCACCGTGCGTGAGGCGTTCAAGCCGTTGCTGGCGGCGATCGCCGCGCGCCTGGAGAAGATGGGCGGTGGCCAGGTCAGCCTGGTCGGGCACACCGATGTGCGCGGCAGCCATGCCTACAACCAGGCACTGGGCCTGCGCCGTGCCAGCGCCGTGTTCGAGGCGCTGCGCAGCCAGCTCAGCCCCGCCGTGCAGCAGCGCCTGCGCGTCCGCAACGAGGAGAGCGCCGCTACCCGTGCGGCCGCCCGCCAACAGGAGGCCCGCCGATGAGCGCGCATCACTCTGCCGCCCGTCGTGCGGCCCGCCTGCCACGTGCCGCGCTGTACCAGGCGCTGCTGCTGGGCCTGGCCGCTACCGCCCAGGCCGCCCCGCCCGCCGCCGATCCGGCGCCGATCCGGTGTGACGGCACCCAGTGCAATGCCGAGGGAGAACTGTTGTTCAGCCTGCGCTCGCGCAGCTACGACGATCCGGTGACCGAGGGAACGTCCACGCGTTCCAGCTCGCAGGCGTTGCAGCCGGATCGCCGGGTCAGCGTGGCCATCGATGAGCCGGGCAAGGCCACCGTGCGTGGCGAGTTCATGATCCGCCTGCCGGAAGGTGGCGCGATCTGGGCCACCGAAGACCCCGCGATGGGCCAGCCGGAACTGTCGGTGTCAGCGCCGGGCATGGTGGCCTTCGACGAGGGGCGCATCGTGCGTCCGGTCGAGTTCTACGTGCGCGGCAACTACACCGCTTTCATCCAGCGCCTGGAAGTCAGTGTCTACCGCGGCAGCGACTCCGACCGGGTCGCGCCGCTGGCGACGTTTGAACTGCCGGTGGCCGCCGTTGCACAGGGCACCTGGGATGGCACCCTGCCGGCATCGACACCGCTGCGTCGCGGCGACCGCCTGGTCTACGTGCTGCGTGCCTTCGACGCCGAGGGCAATATCGATGAAACCACCGCGCAGTCGATGCAGCTGGTCACTCCGGCGGAGTTCGAGCGGGGCAACCAGCAGCTGCGCGATGCGCTGGAAGACCGCCGCGGCACCGCTGTCGATGCCAATCAGGCGGCATCACTGTCGCTGCTGCAGCAGGTGTTCGACAGCAACGGCCTGCGCCAGCAGAACATTCCGGTGTATGGCTCGCGGGTGCGCCTGCGTGGCCGCGACCTACCGCTGGGGGCCTCGCTGAAGATCAACGGCGACAGCTACCCACTGGACCAGGATCGCAAGTTCGCCGCCGAATACCTGATGCCGATCGGCCACCACGCCTTCGATGTGCGTGTCGAGCGGCCGGATGCACCGGCCATCGCGCGCACGCTGCAGGTCGATGTCAGTGGCCAGTACCTGTTCGGTGTCGGCCTGGCCGACATCACCGTGTACCAGAACAAGGCCAGCGGGGCAGGGCAGGACCTGGCCCGAGGCGAGCGCAACGATGATGTGCTCAGCGATGGCCGCCTGGCCTTCTACCTGAAGGCCAAGACCCGTGGCCGCTACCTGCTGACCGCGCAGGCCGATACCCAGAATCGCCCGCTGGACGAGCTGTTCACCGGCTTTACCACCGCCGATCCGCGCGATCTGTTCCGCAGCCTGGATCCGGACCTGTATTACCCGACTTACGGCGATGATTCGCTGACCCAGCGCGATGTCGACAGCATGGGGCGCTTCTACCTGCGCATGGACTGGGACAAGAACCAGGCGTTGTGGGGCAACTACAACACCGGGCTGACCGGCACCGAATATGCGCAGTACGTGCGTTCGCTGTACGGTGCGGCGTTGTCGTGGCGCTCGCGTGGTGCCAACGCCTGGGGCGACGCGCGCAGCGAGCTGCGCCTGTTCGGCTCGCAGGCCGAGACCGCGCCCGGCCACAGCGAGTTCATCGGTACCGGTGGCAGCCTGTACTACCTGCGTCACGCCAGCATCCTCAGTGGTTCGGACCAGGTCGTGCTGGAAATCCGTGACCGCACCACCGGGCGCGTGGAGCAGCGTGTACCGATGGTGCGCGGTGCCGACTACGAGATCGACGCCCTGCAGGGCCGCATCCTGCTGACCCGCCCATTGGCGCAGGTCAGCCGCGAGAACCTGCGCCGGATCAGCCGTGATGTGCCGCTGGATGGTTACGAACAGCGCCTGATCGTGGATTACGAGTGGGTGCCGACCGGCTTCGACAGCGATGACATCACCGCGGGCGTGCGTGGCAAGCACTGGTTTGGCGATCATGTCGCGGTGGGTGCCACCTATGTGGACGAGCAGCGCGCCGGCCAGGACTATTCGCTGAAGGGCGCGGACCTGACGTTGCAGGCCGGCCGTGGCACCTATCTGAAGGTCGAACACAGCCGCAGCGAGGCGACCAGTGCACCGGTGTTCTTCTCCGACAATGGCGGCCTCAGCTTCAGCCGCCTGAATCCGGAAGGGCCGCGCGAAGGCGAGGCGACCGCCGTCGAGGCACGCGTCAACCTGCGTGAGCTGGGCTGGACCCAGCGCGACTGGAGCGCGGGTGCCTGGTGGCGGCAGGTGGACGGTGGCTATTCGGTCGGGCGCTTCGATACCGGCCAGCGGGTGCGCGAACAGGGCGCCGAGCTGCTCGGTTATGTGACCGACGACTTCAGCCTGTACGCACGCTACAGCGAGGCACGTCGTGGTGCGCAGTCGCTGATCCAGGCACAGGCCACTGCCGAATGGCGGATCGGCGAGAACGATCGCCTGTCGGCCGAGCTGCGCCGGGTGCAGGAAGACCGCGGCAGTGGTAGCAACGTGGCCGGCGTGCTGGCTGCAGCACGCTACACCCACCGCATCGGCACGTCGCTGGATGTGTACGGTGGCGGCCAGCTGACCGTGGACGACGACCATGGCCGCTACGCCGACAACGATGCGGTGGTGGCCGGCGGCACCTGGACCTTCGCCAACCTGTCGACCGTCGGCGCCGAGGTCAGTGATGGTGATCGCGGCACGGCCGCGCAGGTCAATGCCGAGTACCGGTTGACCCCGCAGCACAGCTTCTATGGTGCGTTCACCCAGTCGACCGACCGCAGCGAGTACGACCCGTTGTTCAGCCCCAACGCGCAGGATGGCTGGACGCTGGGCCAGCGCTGGCGGTTGTCCGACCAGGTCAACGTGTTCAACGAAAGCCAGTTCCTCAAATCCGGGCAGGAATCCGGGCTGGCGCACACCTTCGGCATGGATTTCTATCCTGCCGTAGGCTGGAACGCCGGCTTCACGCTGAGCAACGGCAAGCTCGACGCCAGCACCGGGCAGGTCGACCGCAAGGCGGTGAGCCTGTCCGGCGGGCGGACCTCGCCGGGTACCGAATGGCAGAGCAAGCTGGAATGGCGCCGCGACACCGGCGCGGAGCGACGCACGCAGTGGGTCAGCACCAACCGCTTGAGTCATCGCCTCAACGACAGCTGGCGGATCGCGGCGCGCTTCAACTACGCCGACACCGATGATGCGATCAATCCGGTGGCGGGCGCGCGTTTCATCGAGGGCAACCTCGGCTTCGCCTATCGCCCGTGGGACAACGATCGCTGGGCGCTGTTCGGCCGTTACAGCTACCTGTATGACCTGTCGACGATGGGGCAGGTCAACGGTGTCGACTACGACCAGCGCACCCAGGTGCTGTCACTTGAGGGCGTGTATCGCATCGACCAGCGCTGGGAAGTGGCGGCGAAGGCGGCCCGCCGCGAAGGCGAAGTGCGCTATGGGCGCGGTACCGGTCCGTGGTTCGACTCGGCCACCAACTTCGCCTCCGGCCAGCTGCGTTACGACCTGTACTACCAGTGGCATGGGCTGCTGGAGTACCGCCTGCTGGACGTGCGCGACGGCGGCAGCCGGCAGGGTTGGCTGGCCGGTGTCGACCGCGATATCGGGCGTAATTTCCGCGTCGGCGTGGGCTACAACTTCACCGATTTCAGCGATGACCTGACCAGGTTCGACTACACCCATCGCGGGTGGTACCTGAACCTGGTGGGGCGTTACTGAGCACCGCTGCCGAGCATGGACTCGGCGCTACAGGAACGGATACGCCGGGCCAAGCCCGGCGGATTCTCAATCCTGCTTCAGCAGCTGCACCAGCTGGCGCAGGCGGTAGGGCTTGGGCAGGAACTCGACCTTCTCCGGCAGCGGCGGAAGCTGCGAGCGCGCGTAGCCGGATGAGAGGATCATCCGTGCCTGCGGCTGTTCGCGCGCCACGTGCTCGCTCAGCTCGATACCGGACATGCCGTTGGGCATGCTGACGTCGCTGAACACCACATCGAAGCGCGCTTCGCCCTTGAGCAGCTCCGCGGCCTCGTGGCCATCGGCGGTGGTGGCCACCTCGATGCCGAAGTCGCGCAGGGCCAGGCCGATCATCTCGCGAAGATCGGTCTGGTCCTCCACCATCAGTACGCGGATCGGGTCATCGGTCATCGGGTGCTTCCTCTGTTGCGGGGAGCAGCAGGCTGACCGTGGTGCCAACACCGGGGGTGGTGGACACGTCGACGAAGCCGCCGCTCTGGGTAGTGAATCCGAACACCTGGCTGAGGCCCAGGCCGCTGCCCTTGCCGATGTCCTTGGTGGTGAAGAACGGCTCGGTCGCCCGCTCGGCGATGTCGGCGGCCATGCCGTGGCCTTCATCGCAGACGCTGAGGGTGACATATCCGCGTTGCAGCGTGGTGTCCGCATCCGGGTCGAGGCGGTGTTCCAGTGCCGTGCCGATCAGGATGCGGCCGCCATCGACGGTGGCCTCCACGGCATTGGCCACCAGGTTGGCCAGCGCGGTCTGCAGCTGCAGCGCATCGGTGCTTACCGGCGGCAGGCCCGGAGTGAGGCGCGCGTCCAGGGTCACCGTGGGCGGGCAGGCACGCTGCAGATCCGGCAACCACTGCCGGACCAGCGCGTTCATGTCCAAGGGCTCGCGGATCAGGGTCTGGCCGGTGCTGAAGGCCAGCAGCTGGCGGGTCAGCAGGGCGCCGCGGTCGGTCGCGGCCTGGGCGGCATCGAGCAGTTCGGCGGCACGCACGTCGTCACCGCTCACGCGCAGTGACAGCAGGTCCAGCGCGTTGCCGATGGTGGTCAGCAGGTTGTTGAACTCGTGCGACAGGCCACGGCTGAGCCGGCCGACCGTCTCGAACTGCTGGGTGTTGCGCAGTGCACGCTGGGCATCGCGCAGCAGGCGCTGTGCCTGCCATTGCTCGGTGATGTCGCGGGTGATCTTGACGAACCCGAGTAGTTCGCCACCCTCGATGACCGGTTCGATGACCACGCTGGCGCGGAACGAGGAGCCGTCATGGCGCACCCGCCAGCCCTCGCTGGCGACATGGCCGTGCTGCGCCGCCAGGCGAAGCAGGCGTTGCGGCTCACCGGCATCGCGCTCGGCCGGCAGGTAGAAACGACCGAAATGCGTTCCCACCACTTCGTTGGCTGAATAGCCCTTGATGCGTTCGGCGCCCGGGTTCCAGCTGCAGACGATGCCTTCGGGATCAAGCAGGTACAGCGCATGATCGCGCACGCTGTCAATCAGCAGTCGCAGTTGTCGGGAAGGGTCCGTCAGTACGGACGTCGTAGAGGCTGCAGCGTCCACGTGGAAATAAGTGTTACCCCTGTGAGGGACGTGAAGCTAGGCATTGAAGTGTGAAGGATACGTGCAGGTACGGCACGTGCCAAAGGTCCTGTGCGGCTGAATGCGACACGGAGTACCATCACCCACCCTTTGCTCTCTGGAACCGACCTGCATGCGTCCTGGTGCGACCACGCGTGACCGCTGGATCTGGCTGACCTCCGCCGTACTGCTGGCGGCTACCATCGCCCTGGAGCTGGTGGTGCCACTGGGCTATGCGGTGTGGCTGGCCTATTTCCTCGCGGTAGGCGTGACGGTATTCCAGCGCAGCGCACGCGCGCCGTTCATCGTTGCCGCGATCGCCTGCGTGCTGCTGGTGATCGGCTTCAACGTGGCGCCGGCCAGCAACAATTCGTCGTTCTCGTTCGTCAATCGCAGCATCGGCGGTTGCGCGTTCCTGATGATCGCGTTGATCGTCTCCCGTGCCATCGAAGCGCGGCGGCAGGCCATGCGCGCGCTGTGGCTGCAGGAAGCAGAGAACGCGGTGGCAATGAGCCTGCGTGGCGACCTGGGGCCTGAGCAGATTGCCGAGGCGGCGGCTACCCAGCTGGGCGGCCAGCTGCAGGCAGACATTGGCGCGGTGTACCGGCTCGAAGGTGGGCGCCTGCAGCTGACCGGTGGCATGGCGTTGCCGTCGGGCATGCCGGCATCGCTGGCATTGCAGGAAGGCGTGGCCGGGCAGGTGGCCCGTGACGAACGCATCCGGCACCTGCACGGCGGTGACGCCGCCGTGCTTGAACTGCAGACGAGCCTGGGGCGGTTGCCGGTGAGCGAGCGCATCCTGGCGCCGATCAGCAGCGACGGCGCCGTAGTCGGGGTCATCGAACTGGGCCGCGCCCAGGCAGGCGGGCAGCGCGACCTGGATCGGGAGCTGCTGGAACGTTGCGGCGAGACCATCGGCATGGCCTTGCGGGCCTCGCTGCTGCGTGCACAGCTGGTGGTGCTGCTGGAGGAATCGCAGCGCCAGGGTGAGGAACTGCAGGCGCAGCAGGAAGAACTGCGGGTGGCCAACGAGGAACTGGAAGAGCAGAGCCGCAGCCTGCTGCAGTCGCAGAGCCACCTGGAAGAACAACAGGCCGAGCTGGAACAGAGCAACGTCCAGCTGGAAGAGCGCACCCACGAGCTGGAGGCGCAGAAGCAGGCGCTGCTGGTGGCGCAGGGCCAGCTGGTGCGTAACAGCAACGAACTGGCGGCCACCTCGCGCTACAAGTCCGAGTTCCTGGCCAACATGTCGCACGAACTGCGTACGCCGCTGAACAGCTCGCTGATCCTGGCCAAGCTGTTGGCCGACAACAAGGACGGCACCCTGACCGACGAGCAGGTGAAGTATGCGCGCGCCATCCTGTCGTCCAACAACGACCTGCTGGCGCTGATCAACGACATCCTGGATCTGTCACGCATCGAGGCCGGCCATGTCGAGCTGGCCGACGAAGTGGTGGTGGTGGACAGCGTCGTGCAGCGCCTGCGCGAGACCTTCGAGCCGATGGCCCGACAGAAGGGCCTGGCGTTGCAGATCGAGGCCGATGCGCTGGCGCCGAGCCAGCTGGTGGCCGACAGCCAGCGCCTGCAGCAGATCCTGAAGAACCTGCTGGCCAATGCGCTGAAGTTCACCGAGCACGGCAAGGTCAGCCTGCACGTTCGTGCTGCTGGCAGCGGCCGCATCCGCTTCGAAGTCGCCGATACCGGCATCGGCATTGCCCGCGAGCAGCTGCAGGTCATCTTCGAAGCATTCCGCCAGGCCGATGGCAGCACCCGCCGCCGTTACGGCGGCACCGGCCTGGGCCTGTCGATCTCGCGCGACCTTGCCGAGCGCATGGGCGGCAGCATCCACGTCGACAGCGAGCCGGGCCGCGGCAGCTGCTTCATCCTGGAACTGCCGCTGCAGGGCGCGCCGGTCGCGGCATCGGGTGAAGCGCCGGCGCCGGTATCCATCCCGGCTTCGCCGCAGCCTGCGGCAGCGGTCGCCGCACGCACGGTTGCCGCGCCTGCGGTCACCCCGGCGGCATCGCCGGCCATCGCCAATGTGGCCGATGACCGCGGTCGTCGCCAACGCGCCGGGCGCTTGATCCTGGCGGTCGAGGACGACGCCACCTTCGCCGAAGCGCTGGTGGTGCTGGCCCATGAGCTGGATTTCGACTGCGTGGTCGCGACCACGGCCGAGGAAGCCCTGTCGCTGGCCGCGGAGTTGCGCCCCAACGGCATCCTGCTCGATATCGGGCTGCCTGATGTGTCCGGCCTGAGTGTTCTGGAACGCTTGAAGCGCAATCCCGACACACGCCATATTCCGGTGCATGTGGTCTCGGCGATGGACCGCGGCCAGGTGGCGCGTGAGCTGGGTGCGATTGGTTTTGCGATCAAGCCGACCACGCGCGAGCGGCTGGTGGCGGCCATCGAGCAGCTGGAGCAGACCAGCCAGCGCGATGTGCGGCGCCTGCTGATCGTCGAAGACGACAGCGAGCTGCGCCACAACCTGGAACTGCTGCTCGGCCGCGAGCAGCTGCAGATCATCGCGGTGGGCACCCTGGCCGGCGCGCTGGAGCAGCTCAGCACCGTCACCTTCGATTGCATGGTGATGGATCTGTCGCTGCCCGACGGCAGTGGTTACGACCTGCTGGAGCACATGGCCGGCAACGACGATGTCGGTTTCCCGCCGGTGATCGTCTACACCGGCCGCGCGCTCAACCGCGAGGAAGAGCAGCGCCTGCGCCGCTATTCGAAGAGCATCATCATCAAGGGTGCACGTTCGCCGGAACGCCTGCTGGACGAAGTGACCCTGTTCCTGCACAGCGTCGAGGCCAGCCTGCCGAGCGACCAGCAGCGCCTGCTGCGCGAAGCACGGCGCCGCGATACCGTGCTTGATGGCCGCACCGTACTGCTGGCCGAGGACGATGTGCGCAACATCTTTGCCCTGTCCAGCGTGCTTGAGCCGCTGGGCGTGACCCTGGAGATCGCGCGCAACGGCCAGGAGGCGGTGGATCGCCTGGCCGAGCGCGAGGTTGATCTGGTACTGATGGACATCATGATGCCGGAGAAGGACGGCTTGGCGGCGATGCGCGAGATCCGTGCGCAGCGCCACCTGCAGGACCTGCCGATCATCGCGCTGACCGCCAAGGCGATGCCGGACGACCGCGAGCGCTGCCTGCAGGCCGGTGCCAACGATTACATCGCCAAGCCCATCGACGTCGACAAGCTGGTCTCGCTGTGCCGTGTCTGGTGCTCGCGGCAATGAACGAGCAGGCGCTGTTCGACTTGGAGCTGAAGATCCTGCTGGAGGCGCTGTACCAGCGCTACCACTACGATTTCCGCAGCTACGCGGTGTCGTCGCTGCGCCGTCGCATGCGCCAGGCCATGCAGCGTTACGAGTGTGATCGGCTGGTCGATCTGCAGCACCGCCTGTTGCACGAGCCGGAGCTGTTCGCCCAGGCCATGCAGTTCTTCACCGTGCAGGTCTCGGAGATGTTCCGTGACCCGGCCTATTTCCGCGAGCTGCGCGAACAGGTGGTGCCGGTGCTGCGCACCTATCCCTCGGTGAAGCTGTGGGTGGCCGGGTGCAGTACCGGCGAGGAAGTGTGGTCGCTGGCGATCCTGCTGCATGAGGAAGGCCTGCTCGAGCGCAGCATCGTCTATGCCACCGACATCAATCCGGCGGCACTGGCCACCGCCGAAGCCGGTGCGTATGGCATCAACCGCATGGCGCAGTTCAGCCGCAATTACCTGGCGGCGGGCGGCACGGCATCGCTGTCGGACTATTACGCCACCGCCTACGATGGCGCGGTGTTCGACCGCCAGCTGCGCCGCAACGTGGTGTTCGCCGACCACAGCCTGGCCACCGACACCGTGTTTTCCGAAGTGCACCTGGTGTCGTGCCGGAACGTGCTGATCTACTTCAACCGCGACCTGCAGGACCGCGCGGTCGGGTTGTTCCGCGAGGCGCTGGTGCACCGTGGTTTCCTCGGCCTGGGCAGCAAGGAGTCGCTGCAGTTCGGGCATCACCACGATGCTTTCGACGTCTGCTCGCGCGAACACCGCCTGTACCGGAAGGTGGCCTGATGATGGTGCAGGCTCGCCCTGCGGTAGTGGTGGTGGGAGCGTCGGCGGGAGGCGTTGCCGCGTTGCAGGCCGTGCTTGGCGCACTGCCGCCCAGGCTGCCCGCGCCGGTGCTGGCCGTGCTGCACCTGCCGCGCGATCGCTCCAGCCGTATTGCCGAGGTGCTGGCGCCGTACTGCGCGCTGCCGGTGCGTGAAGCGGAGGACAAGCAGCCGCTGCAGCCGGGTACCGTGACCTTCGCACCGCCGGACTACCACCTGCTGGTGGAAGACCCCGGTACGGTGGCGCTGTCGGTCGATGCGCCGGTGCTGTTCTCGCGTCCGGCCATCGATCCCCTGTTTGAATCAGCGGCTGCCGTGTTCGGTGCGCAGGTACTGGCACTGTTGCTGACCGGTGCCAGCAGCGACGGCAGCGAAGGTGTTGCCGCGGTGCGCGCTGCGGGCGGCCGTGCCTGGCTGCAATGCCCCGAGGAGGCCGAAGCATCGATGATGCCGGCCTCCGCCCTGCAGCACGCCGGCGCCGACGCCGTGCTGCCCCTTGAATTGATGTGTCGTCGCCTGAAGGAGTTGTTTGCATGAACCTGCTGCCACCGGACCCTGCGCAGTCGCAGACCCCGGTCAACCTGCTGATCGTCGATGACGTGCCGCAGAACCTGGTAGCCATGCAGGCCCTGCTGCAGCGCGAGGGTGTGAACCTGCTGCTGGCGGGCTCGGGTGCGCAGGCCCTGGAGCTGCTGCTCGAGCATGAGGTCGCGCTGGCCCTGCTGGACGTGCACATGCCGGAGATCGATGGCTTTACCCTGGCCGAGCTGATGCGCGGCTCGCACCGCAGCCGCACGGTGCCGATCATCTTCCTGACCGCCTCGCCGGACGATCCGGTGCGTGCGTTCAAGGGCTACGAAACCGGTGCGGTGGACTTCCTGCACAAGCCGGTGGCGCCGCAGGTGATCCTGAGCAAGGTCAATGTTTTCATCGAACTGTACCAGCAGCGGCAGTTGCTGAAGGCGCGCAATGAAGCGCTGGAGCGAGCGCTCAAGCTCAATGAGACGATGGCCGCGGTGCTGACCCACGACCTGCGTACGCCGCTGTCGGCCATCCTGCTGTGTGCCGACAAGCTGGCACTGGAGCTTCCCGAGGACAACGCCGGTGCACAGCAGACGCTGCAGTACCTGGAGGCCAGCACGTTGCGCATGGCGCGGATGGTCGAGCAGCTGCTGGATTTCTCGCGGATCCGCAGTGGCGGCCTGCGGCTGCAGGCCAGCGCCTGCGACCTGGCCGAAGTCACCCATGCGGTGATTGCAGAAGCGGGCAGCGCGCACGGTCATGAGCGCATCCGTTTCGACGCCATCGGCGATACCCGCCTGCAGGGTGACATGGATCGGCTGGGGCAGATCGCCGCCAACCTGGTGGGCAACGCGTTGACCCATGGCAGCGAGGCCCTCGTGCAGCTGGATGGACGCGATGCGCGCACGGTGGTGATGCGGGTCAGCAACACCGGCCACATCGATGACGCGCTGTTGCCGCGCCTGTTCGAGCCGTTCAAGGCCAGCTTCCACCAGAGCAAGGGCCTGGGCCTGGGCCTGTACATCGTCGATCAGTTCGTCCGGGCCCATGGCGGCCATATCGGTGCGCGCAACGAGGCGGGGCAGGTGGTGTTCGAAGCGAGGCTCCCGCGCCGGTGGGACGGTACCGGCGTCGTCGCAAGCTGAATTCTTCAGGCAACGCGCGCCCGCAATGAGACGGACTCGTCCGCAACTGCTACCGTGCGTTCACACCCTGCCAAGGAAGCACCATGCCACTTCGTGCCATCGCCTACGTCAGCCGGGCGCTGCCGGAGCTCTCCGTTGAGCGGCTGCAGGCGCTGGTCGAGGATGCCGCGCGCTTCAACAAGATGGCGGGCGTGACCGGCGTGCTGCTGCATGACGGTGATCGCTTCCTGCAGTACATCGAAGGTCCGCCAGACGGAATCGATTCGGTGTATGAGCGCATCCTGCAGGCGGGCAGCCACATCGACATCATCGAGCTGGCGCGCGGCCGCCTGGGCCAGCGCCAGTTTCCGTACTGGTCGATGCGTGCCTTGCCGGTGGAGGCAAGCTTGCTGCGCCAGCTTTCGAGCAGCGACTGGTCCGGTTTCAGCCGGACCCTGGAAGGAGATCGTTCGGCACCGACCCCGGTCGACCTGCTGGATGCGGTGGTGCAGCCGGCACTGCACGCCGGTTGAGATTCAGCGCACGCCGCCTCCGCAATAGGCGGTGTACAGCGCCTGCAGCACCCCCAGCGCCGGGCCTTCCTGCATGCGGTAGTGGATTGCCTGCGCCTCGCGCCGGGTCGCCACGATCTGCATTCCGCGCAGCACCGCCAGGTGCTGGGACAGCGCCGAAGCGCTGAGGCCGGTCAGCGCCTGCAGTTCCGGCACCGGCGCCTCACCCTCGACCAGCCGGCACAGCACCTGCAGCCGGGCAGGGTGGGCCAGGCTCTTGAGCAGCGCAGCCGCCTGCGTGGCGTGCTCGGCCATCGTGGCAGTGTCGAGCGGCGGGTGGGTCATGGTTGACCTTTTTGTTTAGAGACGTCTAATTTAGGGAAATCTAAATTTGAGGGCAACCGATGCATGGCATCAAGGAAGGCGGGGCATGAACCTGCCATGGAGCGCGCTGGCGGGTGGTGCGTTGATCGGTATGGCTGCCGTGTGGTTGCTGGCTGCCACCGGGCGCGTTGCGGGCATCAGCGGGATCGCTGCGGGCAGCCTGCGCGCAGGTAGAGGCGAGCGTGGCTGGCGCTGGGCCTTCCTCATGGGGCTGCTGGCAGCGGCAGGGCTGGTGCTGTGGTGGCAGTCGGTGCCCGGCAGCGCTCCACGTGTACTGCTGCGCGATGCCTTGCCCGCCTGGCAGCTGATCGGCGCGGGCCTGCTGGTCGGCTTCGGTACCCGCCTGGGCAGCGGCTGCACCAGTGGCCACGGCGTTTGTGGCATGGCCCGTGGTTCGAAACGGTCGCTGCTGGCGGTGCTGGTGTTCATGGCCTGCGCGATGCTGACCACGTTCGTGGTTCGCCACGGCGGAGCCCTGCTGTGAGCCGCGCCATCAGGGCTGCCGCTGTGGCGGGCGCATTGTTCGGCGCCGGGCTGGCGCTTTCCGGAATGACCGATGCACGGCGCGTTCTCGGCTTCCTCGACATCAGTGGCGCGTTCGATCCCACGTTGATGTGGGTGCTGGGCTCGGCGCTGCTGGTCAGTGCCATCGGCCAGCGTTGGGTGCTGCGTCGCGCGCAGCCCTGGTTTGCCCTTCGCTTCCAGCTGCCGACGGCACATGATGTGGATGCTCGCCTGCTGCTGGGCGCGGCACTGTTCGGCATCGGCTGGGGATGGGCCGGCTATTGCCCCGGGCCGGCCATCGCCGGGTTGGCCGTGGCATCGCGTGAAGCGCTGTGGTTCGTGCCGGCGATGGTGCTGGGCTTCTGGCTGCACGATCGCCTCGTGCGTTGAGGCTTCACCCCTGTGTCACGATCGATCGGGTCAGATCCATGGACCACGGGGAACGGAGCGCAGTGACATGGCACGGATGAAGTGGAAGGGAAGGGCGATGCTGGCAATGGCGCTGGCGTCCGCGATCGCACCGGCGCTGGCCTGCACGCGCGCGGTGTACCTGGGCGACAACGGTGATGTGATCACCGCGCGTTCGATGGACTGGAAGGTGGATGTCGCCACCAATCTCTACGTACTGCCGCGTGGCATCGCACGCACCGGGCAGGCTGGCCCGAAGTCGCTGGCCTGGACCGCCCGCTACGGCAGCGTGGTGGCCACCGGCTACGACGTGTCGACCACCGACGGCATGAACGAAAAGGGCCTGGTCGCCAACCTGCTGTGGCTGGTCGAGTCGGAGTACCCGCAACAGCGCGGCAACAAGCCGGGCCTGGCGATCTCGCTGTGGGCGCAGTATGTGCTCGACAATTTTGCCACGGTGGACGAGGCAGTGGCCGCCCTGAAGCGTGAGCCGTACTCGATCGTCACCGACAAGGTGCCCGGCGAGGACCGGCAGGCGACGCTGCATCTGTCGCTGTCCGATGCTACGGGTGACAGTGCCATCGTCGAGTACATCGGTGGGCGCCAGGTCATCCATCATGACCGGCGCTACCAGGTGATGACCAACTCGCCGATCTTCGACCAGCAGCTGGCGCTCAACACCTACTGGCAGCAGATCGGTGGCACGGTGATGCTGCCGGGCACCAACCGTTCTTCCGATCGCTTCGCCCGCGCCTCGTTCTACATCAACGCCATTCCCAAGGCGGAAGATCCGGTGGAGGCACTGGCCAGTGTGTTCAGTGTGATCCGCAACGCCTCGGTGCCGTACGGCATCACCACGCCGGGCGAGCCGAACATCTCCTCCACGCGCTGGCGTACCGTGGCCGACCACAAGCGGCGGCTGTACTTCTTCGAGTCGGCGTTGACCCCGAACACGTTCTGGGTCGATCTGAACAAGGTCGATTTCGGTGGCCCGGTGCTCAAGCTCGACCTTGGCAAGGACCAGCGCAACACCTTCGCCGGCGATGCGCTGGGCCACTTCGTGCCCAGCGCGCCGTTCACCTTCCTCGGCGTCGACGGTTAGTTCGACGCCTGGCTGGAGGCCGGGTACACCGCCTGGATGGTGCAGGCACCGCGGCGGCTGAAGCGGGGCAGTGGCGCCAGTTCGTCGCTGCGCTCGTCGTAGCTGGCGAAATCAGCGGTGACCACCCGATCGCCCGGGTTGCCGCAGATCAGACCATTCTGCATGCCCGACTGGAAGCTCAATTCGGGCGACCGGTCGAGCTGGAGGCAGTGGCTGCCCAGTTCGACCCGGTAGAAGCGATGGCCGCCGCTGCGCCGTGGATTGGTTTCCACCAGCATGCCCTGCGTGTCGGACGACCAGCCACGTACATTGCGGGTGGCGAAGCAGTACGAGGGCGAGCCGCCGAAACCGCGGCGGACTTCCTTTCGCTCGCGGATGGTCAGGGCTGGCAGCGTGGCGGTGCGCAGGCGATCGCTGTCGCGCGCAACGCTGGCGTAATCGCGGTTCTGCACTGGCGTAACCGCACTGACGGCGCAGCTGTGGCCGTCCACCACCACCCGCTCGCTGGGACGACCGCAGGCCCAGCCGGCAGGTGCCTCCAGTTTCAGCGTGGTGGCACCGCGAACGCCGGGGCAGTCTTCGTTGAAGTCGATCCGATAGGCCTGGCCGGAGGCGGAGCGCAGCGCGATCGAGCGCGGTGAGGCCTGCTCGACCTCCTGTACGCCGACCGCGTCCATGCAGTGTGGGGCCGGCGGCGTGCGCTCCTGGGCGGAAGCGGTAGCGGCGAGAGCCAGGCCGAGGCTGGCGGCGAGCAGCAAAGACGCATGCTGATGGGTCATGACCTGCACTCCCTGCGTGGGTTGACCGCCCGACTATAGCAGCGGTTTGCACGGCCTGTGTTACACGCGCACACTGCCCGGATGGGCGCGATCTTCCACCTGCGGCACTACGGCCAGGCCACCGGCCTGGACCGCCATGACTACGCGCAGTGGGTGCTACCGCTGCAGGGCGAACTGCAGTTCGAGATGGAAGGGCGTGGTGGCCGCCTGGACCTGCTGCAGGGCGCTTTCGTGGCTGCCGGCGAGGCCCATGACCAGATGGCCGATGGCCCGAACGGTTTCGTGATCGTCGACTGCGCGCCGGGCGTGCTCGATGACGTAACCCAGGAGCATCTGTGCCGCCAGCGCTGGTTGCACCTGCCGCTGGCGCTGCGCCGGTGCCTGGCCGATGTGCAGGCCGGCCGGCCGATGCCAGCCCTGCTTCCGCAGTTGCTGCAGGCGTTCGCACCGGCCGGCAGTGGCGCTCGCATGCAGGGGCTGTGTGCGGCAGTGCAGGCCGACCCGGGCCAGGCGTGGCCGGTGGCCCGCATGGCGGCGTTCGTTGGGGTCAGCGAGAGCCGCCTGCACGCACTGTTCCAGCGTGAATTCGGGCTCAGCCCGCAGGCCTGGCTCAGCGCCAGCCGGTTGCGCTGGGCCAAGCACCAGCTGCGCACCAGCACCGCGCCGATCAGCGACATCGCGCTGTCTGCAGGCTATTCCGAACAGAGCGCACTGACCCGTGCGCTGCGCCGCGAGTGTGGGCAGACCCCGGCCGCGTGGCGCAGGAGCGCAGGGCTGTAGCGTCGAGCCATGCCCGGCTGCCGTTCGCGCGATAGCCGGTGCAAAAGCAGCCGAGCATGGCCCGACGCTACAAGGGCAGCGGGGCAGTAGCCTGGGTCAAGAGGGCTCCGCCGCCCACCGACTACACTGCGCGGCCTCTTCCCCCACGAAGAATTCCAATGCGCAACAACCCGATGGCCCGGGGCATCGCCAATGGCGTTGCCGCTGGCGCGCTATGGGGCGTGGTCTTCCTCGCCCCCGCCGTGCTGCAGTCGTTCAATGCCCTGCAACTGTCCGCCGGCCGCTACCTGGTCTATGGCCTGATCGCGGTTGCGCTGTTGCTACCGCGCTGGAAGCGGCTGGCGCCACAGTTGGGGCGCGCCGAATGGTTGGGCCTGCTGTGGCTCAGCCTGGCCGGCAACCTGGTCTACTTCCTGCTGCTGGCGACCGCCGTACAGTGGGCCGGTGGTGCGGCGGCCTCGCTCATCGTCGGCCTGATCCCGGTGGTGGTGACCCTGGTGGGCGTGCGCGAGAAGGGCGCGGTGCCGCTGAAGCAGCTGTTGCCGGCACTGGGCCTGTGCGTGCTCGGTGTAGCCCTGGTCGGCTGGGAAGCGCTGATGTCCGAACACCTGGCGACACCCTGGCGTCAGCGCCTGATCGGCCTGTTGTGTGCGTTCGGTGCGCTGTTCTCGTGGGCGCTGTACTCGATCGGCAACAGCCGCTGGCTGGCGCGGCGGCCCGATCTGTCCAGCCACGACTGGTCGCTGCTGACGGGCGTTACCACCGGTGGCCTGGCCCTGCTGCTGGTGCCGATGGCCTTCATCGGCCACACCGGCAGCCACGCGCCAGCGCAGTGGGGCGGCTTCTGGGCGATCAGTGCCGGCGTGGCGGTGATTGCCTCGATCCTTGGCAACGCGTTCTGGAACCGCGCCAGCCGCCTGCTGCCATTGACCCTCACCGGCCAGATGATCGTGTTCGAGACGCTGTTCGCGCTGCTCTATGCCTTTGCCTGGCAACAGCGCTGGCCCTCACTGCTGGAGGCGCTGGCGATCGTGTTCCTGGTGGCCGGGGTGATGTTGTGCGCGCACGCCCATCGCGCACCGCGGGCGATCGCCGAACATGCGGGCTGAATGCGACCGTCAAGCGTGCTGATGGCTGCTTTGTCTCAGATGCAACCAAATGCCGGCACGTTGGCCGATGATCGCGGCAGCGCATTTTTGCATCGCAGCACTTGACAGCGGCAGGGCGCGCGGTGTTTTCTGTGCGCCATGGTCCTTGATGCCGCCCACGCCAGCCTGAACGCCCCCGCCACTGCGGGCCGTTCGACTGCGCCGGTCGCCACCACCACCATTACCACCACCACCGTCACCACTGCCCTGGTGCGGCCCGTCGTCTTCGTGTAACTCCCGAAAACCACGGCCCCGCACCATACAGGTGGCGGGGAAACTCGACACCTGCATGCGACGGGGCCTCCTACCGAGGTCTGCATGTCTTCCCACGCCCCCGCCCATTCCGTTGCCCCGGCCGACCTGGCTGCACCGTCCACTGTCGTGCACAAGTTCGGCGGCACCTCGGTGGCCGATGCCGAACGCTATCGCCATGTTGCCGGCCTGCTGCTGGCCCGTCCCGAATCGCTGCAGGTCACCGTCGTCTCGGCGATGAAGGGCGTCACCGATGCGTTGATCGAGCTGGCGCAGCTGGCGGCCAAGGGTGATGAAGGCTGGCGCGAGGCCTGGCATGCGCTGCGCGCGCGCCATCGTGGCGCTGCAGTGGCGCTGCTGGGCGAGCAGGTGGGCGAGACCGTGGAATGGATTGACGCGCGCTTCGAGCAGCTGGCCGAGGTGCTGGCCGCGCTGGCGGTGATCGGCGAGCTGCCCCGTGAAGTGCTCGATCGCGTGCAGGGCCTGGGTGAAGTGTTCTCCGCGCAGCTGCTGGGCACGCATCTGCGTGCACGCGGCGAAGACTGCGCTGTGCTCGATGCGCGCGAGGTGCTGGTGGTCGGGCATGGCGAACTGGGCGTCGATGTCGACTGGGAAGCCAGCGCCGACCGCCTGGCCAAGTGGCGGCTGCAGCATCCGCAGCGGCGCCTGGTCGCCACCGGTTTCGTCGCGCGTGATCGCGATGACCGCATCACCACGCTTGGCCGCAACGGCAGCGACTACTCCGGTGCGATCTTCGCCGCGCTGTTCAACGCCGATGAACTGCACATCTGGACCGACGTCGACGGCGTGCTGTCAGCCGACCCGCGGCTGGTGCCCGAGGCCGTGCAGCTGGAATCGCTCAGCTACGACGAGGCCTGCGAACTGGCCTACTTCGGCGCCAAGGTGGTGCACCCGCAGACGATGTCACCGGCCATCCGCCTCGGGCTGCCGATCTTCATCCGCAACACCTTCCAGCCGGCGCATCCGGGCACGCGCATCAGCGCCGAGCGCTCGCCGCGCGGGCCGGTGAAGGGCCTGACCCTGAGCCCCGGGCTGGCCCTGCTGAACCTGGAAGGCACCGGCCTGATTGGCGTGCCGGGTACCGCCGAGCGCGTGTTCGCCGCCCTGCGCCAGGCGCAGGTGTCGGTGGTGATGATCTCGCAGGGTTCGTCGGAACATTCAATCTGCTGCGTGGTGCGTGCCGCCGAAGCTGCGCGCGGTCGCGACGCCCTGCTGCATGTGTTCGCGCATGAGTTGTCGGTGGGCCAGGTGCAGCGCGTGCAGGTCAGCGAGGGGGTCAGCGTGCTGGCCGCGGTCGGTGACGGCATGGCCGGCCAGCCCGGTGTGGCGGCGCGCCTGTTCGAGGCGCTGGGCCGTGCGCAGGTGAACATCCTGGCGATCGCGCAGGGCTCGTCCGAGCGCAACATCTCGGTGGCAGTGGACAGTGCCGATGCCACCCGCGCGCTGCGCGCCGCACATGCGGGCTTCTGGCTGTCGCCGCAGACCTTCGCGGTGGGAGTGATCGGGCCGGGCAATGTCGGTGCCGCGCTGCTGGACCAGCTGCTGGCCGCGCGCCCGCAGTTGCTGGCCAAGGCCAATGTCGACCTGCGCCTGCGTGCGCTGGCCTCGCGTTCGCGCATGCGCCTGGAAGTGGACGGCCTGCATGCCGATTGGCGCCAGGCATTGCAGGAAGCCGGCGAGTCCAGCGACTTGGATCGCTTCACCGAGCATCTGCTGGCTGCGCACCTGCCGCACGCGGTGGTGATCGACTGCAGTGGCAGTGCCGAGGTGGCCGAGCGCTACGAGGGCTGGCTGGCCGCCGGCATCCATGTGGTCACGCCGAACAAGCAGGCCGGCGCAGGGCCGTTGCCGCGCTACCAGCGCATCCGTGCCGCGGCGGCGGCCAGTGGCGCGCGTTTCCGTTACGAGGCCACGGTGGGTGCGGGCCTGCCGGTCATCACCACGCTGCGCGACCTGGTGGATACCGGTGACGAGGTGCTGGCGATCGAGGGCATCTTCTCCGGCACGCTGGCCTGGTTGTTCAACCGCTTCGATGGCAGCCAGCCGTTCTCGGCGCTGGTCGCGCAGGCACGGTCGATGGGCTACACCGAACCGGACCCGCGCGATGATCTGTCCGGCGTGGACGTGGCGCGCAAGCTGGTGATCCTGGCCCGCGAGGCCGGCCACGCGCTCAGCCTGGAGCAGGTGCAGGTGGAAAGCCTGGTGCCGGCCCTGCTGCGCGATGGCAGCGTGGATGCGTTCATGGCCAGGCTGGGCGAGTCCGATGCCAGCCTGCTGCAGCGGCTGCAGGAGGCACGCGCGCGTGGCGCCGTGCTGCGCTATGTCGCCAAGCTCGGCGCCGACGGTGCCTCGGTGGGCCTGCAGGAGCTGCCGGCCGACCACGCCTTCGCCAATCTGCGGCTGACCGACAACGTGGTGCAGTTCCGTACCCGCCGCTACTGCGACAACCCACTGGTTGTGCAGGGGCCGGGGGCTGGCCCGGAAGTCACCGCGGCCGGTGTATTCGCCGATCTGCTGCGTGTGGCGGCCGGTGAAGGAGCGCGCCTGTGATCGCACGTGCATACGCACCCGCCTCGGTGGCCAACGTGGCAGTGGGATTCGACATTCTCGGCCATGCCATCGCCGGGGTCGGCGATACCGTAAGCGTGCGCCGGATCGACGAACCGGTGGTGCGCATCGAGGCGATCCGTGGCAGCGCGGTGGAACTGCCGCTGGACGCGGCCGGGAACACGGCGGGTGCTGCGTTGATGTCGCTGCGCGAACGGCTGGGCCTGGACTTCGGTTTCGCCGTCGAGATCGACAAGGGCATTCCGTTCGGCTCCGGCATGGGCGGCTCGGCGGCGTCGAGTGTTGCGGCGCTGGTCGCGGCCAATGCGCTGCTGGATGCGCCGCTGCCACGCGAAGCGTTGTACCCGCATGCGCTGGATGGCGAGGCGGTGGCCAGTGGCGGCCGCCACGGTGACAACGTCGGTCCGCTGCTACTGGGGGGACTGGCATTGTGCACCGCCGATCGCCTGCTGCCGATCCCGGTGCCTGCCAGCTGGCACAGCCTGCTGGTGCATCCGCACGCGGTGCTGGAAACGCGCCGTGCCCGCCAGGCCCTGCAGGGCAGCTATGCGCTGGGCGAGTTCGTGGCACAGAGCGCGAACCTCGCGCTGGTGCTCAGTGGCTGCCATCGCAGCGACGCGGCGCTGGTACGCGCGGGCCTGCGCGATGTGCTGGTCGAACCGCGACGGGCCGGACTGATTGCCGGCTTCGAAGCCGCCCGTGATGCGGCGCTGTCGTCCCATGCAATGGGTGCGGGCATCTCCGGCGCCGGACCCAGCGTGTTCGCTTGGTTCGAGGATGCCGACCAGGCGCGTGCCGCTGCGGCGCCGGTGCAGGCAGCGTTCGCTGCGGCCGGCTTCGACAGCGACGCCTGGGTATCGCCGCTGGATGCGCCGGGAGCCCGGCTGTGCTGAATCCTTCCCCTTCTCTGGATACCGAACCCATGCAATTTGTTTCGACCCGCGGCCAGTCTCCGGCCGTCGGCCTCAGCGCGGCGATCGCCGCCGGATTGGCGCCCGATGGCGGGCTGTATGTCCCCGCGCTTCTGCCGGCCGCCCGCGAACTGCAGGCCGGGCCGACCCTGGCCGATACCGCCGCCGATCTGCTGGCACCGTTCTTTGCTGGCGACGCACTTGAGACCGCGCTTCCGGCGATCTGCCGCGAAGCGTTCGACTTCCCGGTGCCGCTGCGCCCGCTCGGCGGCGGTGACCACGTGCTGGAGCTGTTCCATGGGCCGACGGCGGCGTTCAAGGACATCGGTGCGCGCTTCCTCGCTGCTACGCTGTCGCGGCTGCAGGCGTGCAAGGGCCGCGACCTGACGATTGTCGTTGCCACATCCGGTGATACCGGTGCAGCGGTGGCAGCGGCGTTCCATCGCCAACCCGGCGTGCGCGTGGTGGTGCTGTATCCGGATGGCCGCGTGTCGCCACGGCAGGCGCACCAGCTCGGCTGTTTCGGCGACAACATCCAGGCCCTGCGGGTGGCCGGTGCATTCGACGATTGCCAGGCGATGGTCAAGCAGGCGCTGGCCGACCGCGAACTGCAGGTGCAGGTGCCGTTGAGCTCGGCCAACAGCATCAGCCTGGGCCGCCTGCTGCCGCAGATGAGCTACTACGCGCATGCGGCACTGACCCATCATGCCGAAACCCGTCGCCGGCTCAATCTGGTGGTGCCGACCGGCAACCTCGGCAACGCGATGGCCGCAGTGCTGGCGCGCGCACTGGGTGTGCCGATCGGGCAGATCGTGCTGGCCACCAATGCCAATGCGGTACTTCCGGCCTACTTCAATGGCGGTGACTACCATCCCCAGCCCAGCGTCGCCACGGTGGCCAATGCGATGGATGTGGGTGCGCCGAGCAACTTCGAGCGCCTGCGCTGGCTCTACCACGGCGACGATGCCGAACTGCGCGCAGCCTTCCGTGCGTTCGCGGTGGACGACGTCACCATCCGCGCCACCATTGCTGCGGCGCACGCCAGCGGTGGCGAGCTGTTCTGCCCGCATACGGCCACGGCGGTCAAGGTCCTGCAGGACCTGCGTGCACGCGGCGCCAAGGGCGACTGGGCGGTGGTGGCCACCGCGCATCCGGCCAAGTTCGAAGCGGTGGTCGAGCCGTTGATCGGCGCCCCGGTGGCGGTGCCGCCGGCATTGGGTGCGCTGTTGCAGCGGCCAGCGCACGCTGAACCGCTCGCGGCTGACTATGCCGCGCTGCGCGAAGTGCTGCTGCGCTGACCGAGGCGGGGCA
>NZ_JAOEDV010000023.1:0-59799 GCF_029837545.1 Stenotrophomonas sp. GD04024
CGCAACCGGACCCACCCCGCCTTCGACAGATTTCCGCGATCTGTCGATAGGTCCACGCCATGTATGGATGAGCGAAAGAGTGTTCGGAATGATCTTCTGTAGAGCCGAGCCATGCTCGGCTCAGAGCGAAGCGACCCGCTTTTGCTTTTGATCTTTTGATTCTCTTCCGTGGCTGGCACGCGCAGGAAACTGTCAGGGGCCGGGCGGATAGGTGGCGCGGGGGTGTCCGCGGCATGGATGCCGCGGCCAAGCCCCCATGGATGGGTTTACGGCGTCCCCCGCGCCACCTATCCGCCCGGCCCAGCCGAGGAAAGCGCTGTTCGTGCCCCAGCCACGAGGGGCCCCCGCCGTTGGCTGGAACCCATCATTCCATGACGGAATTGGCGCGCCGGCCCCGCTGGGCCTACCATCGGCGGTCCCCACCCCCACCGCCCCTTCCATGTCCGCTCCCGCTTCCGCCGCACCGCGTCGCTGGTTCGTTGCCGGGGACTTCAACGGCTTCTTCGGCCTGGTCGTCGACAACCTCTCCATCCTAGGCTTCATTGCCATGGCCCTGGTCGGCATCTTCCAGTTCCCCGCCGACGTGGTGTTCGGCCGCATGTTCCCCGGTACCGCCTTCGGCGTGCTGGTCGGCAACCTGCTGTACACGCTGATGGCGCGCCGGCTGGCCGCGCGCACCGGCCGCGACGATGTCACCGCCATGCCGCTGGGCCTGGACGCGCCGACCAGCATCGGCATGGCCCTGCTGGTGCTCGGCCCGGCCTTCATCGCCTTCAAGCAGCAGGGCCTGGACCCGCATGCCGCCGGCATCGCCACCTGGCAGCTGGGCATGGCCGCGCTGGTCATCATGGGCGTGCTGAAGTTCGTGCTGTCGTTCTTCGGCGAAGCGGTCACCCGCGCACTGCCACGTGCTGCGCTGCTGGGATCCATCGCCGGCATCGCGCTGGTGCTGATGGGCCTGCTGCCGCTGCTGGAAACGCTGCGCTCACCGCTGGTCGGCTTCACCACGCTGGGCCTGCTGCTGTACGTGCTGATTGCCAAGGGCAAGCTGCCGGTGCGTGGCCCGGGCGTGCTGCTGGCCTTCGTGTTCGGCACCGTGCTGTATTACGGCCTGGGCCTGGCCGGGCTGGGCGCGCCGGGCTTCCATGTGCCGGCGTGGGTGCCGCCGCAGGTGGTGCTGCCGCTGCCGACGCTGGGTTTCCTCGAGGGCCTGCCCACCGCGATGACCTACCTGCCGCTGCTGCTGCCGTTCGGCCTGCTGATGGTGGTCGGTGGCATCAATGTGTCCGAAAGCGCACGCGCGGCCGGTGATGACTACCGCACCCGCGACATCCTGCTGGTGGAAGCGGTGGCCACGCTGGTGGCCGGTGTCTGCGGCGGCGTTGCGCAGACCACGCCGTACATCGGCCAGCCGGCCTACAAGCACATGGGCGCGCGCAGCGGCTATACGCTGCTGACCGGCCTGTTCGTCGGCATCGGCGGCATGCTCGGCATCATCTCCGGGCTGGTGCAGTGGCTGCCGCTGGCGGTGCTGGCACCGATCATCGTGTACGTGGCGATCGACATCACCACCCAGGCGTTCCAGGCCACGCCACGCCACCACACCGGTGCGATGGTGTTCGGCTTCCTGCCGTCGGTGGCGTACCTGCTGGCGATCAAGGCGCCGGGCTGGATCGCGCCGGACCAGCTGCCGCAGTTGCTGACCAAGCTGGACGGCCACGGCCTGCCGGAACTGGCGGTGATCTTCACCCTCGGCAACGGCTTCATCATCACCTCGATGCTGTGGATCTCGGCAGTGGCGGCGATGGTCGATGGTCGCCTGCGCCGCGCCTGCGGTTTCCTGCTGGTGGCAGCGCTGTTGACCCTGTTCGGCCTGATCCACTCGGTGGACCCGCGCGGTGGCATCTACCTGCCATGGGACCTGGACGGGCTGGCGCGCATCATCAGCTGGCAGTTCGCGGGCGCCTATGTGGCGCTGGCGCTGCTGCTGGGGTTGTTGTCGATGCAGAAGCAGGCGGTGAAGCCCCTGGACGGGGTCAGCTGACCCCACGGTAGTGCCGGCCGCTGGCCGGCATGCTCATGGACCTCGGGCGCATCGTGCGGTTGCCGGCCAGCGGCCGGCACTACCGCTCTGCGTCGAGTTCCGGATCAGCTGGCAGTTCGCGGGCGCCTATGTGGCGCTGGCGCTGCTGCTGGGGCTGTTGTCGATGAAGAAGCAGGCGGTGAAGCCGCTGGACGGGAAAAGCTGACACCACGGTAGTGCCGGCCGCTGGCCGGCATGTTCATGGACCGCGGGCGCATCGTGCGGTTGCCGGCCAGCGGCCGGCACTACCGTTCTGCATCGAGTTCCGGGTAATGGCGGAAGATGCCGTTGGTATTGAACGCCAGCCGCCGTTCCGAAGCCAGGTAGGCGGCGATGTTCGGGCGCTTCGCCACGCGCTCCTGCAGCGCACGCAGCAGGGGCAGGGTGGGGGCCAGGGCCCGCATCCGGCGTGGGAACATGTAGTCCAGCCCGCTCAGCAGCTGGAACAGCGACAGATCCACATAGGAATGCTCGCGCAGGGCATGGCGGCCGCCGTTGGCGGCCAGCACCTGTTCGAAATGGCCGAGGAACTTCGGCAGTCGTTCACCACGCAGTGAAGCCGCACGCGCCTTGGCCTCGGTCTTCTGCTCTTCGTAGTATTTCGACGCGGCGATCGGATGGTGGGTGTCATGCACCTCGGCCACCAGGTCGGCGATGGTCAGCTGCAACTGCAGCGCCTGCATCCGCCGCGAAGCCGCCTGTGGCACCAGGTCCAGGGTCGGACCGAGAAAATCCAGGATGGCCGCCACCTGCGCGATCACCTGGCGGCCCGCCTTCAGGAACGGCGGTGCGAAGGGCAGTGCTCCCTCGCTGTTTCCATCGAGGAACGGCTGCATCACCGCATCGCCATGCACCCGCGCCATGTCGATGTAGTCGGCGGCGGCATCTTCCAGCGCCAGTCGCACGAATTCACCCCGGCCCTGGATGCCGGTCCAGTAGTACAGCGCGTACTGCATGGCAGCGTCTCCGCACGACAAGACCCACAGCCTCGCGCAGGGTGTGCAAAGCAGGCGTGAGCGCGGCGCATGCGCAGGCCCCAACCCCAACGGCAGCGGAACAGGCAGGGAACCCATGGAAATCAACCGGGTCACACCTTGTCCATGCAGGTGAACAACGAGGGACTGCATCATGCAGAGTGGAAAGGCGGTATGGCCCTGGGTGCTGGGCGTGGTGGTGATCGGTGGCGCAGGGGGCTGGTTGTTCCGCGATCAGCTGAAAAGCCTGGCAGACGGTGTGGTGTCGGTACCGGTGGAGTCAGCTCCCGCCAGCAGCGGTGCACCGCCACAACCGAAGGCAGCCGCAGCGCCTGCGCCAGCACCCCCGCCGATCAAGCATCCGCTGGATACCGGGGACGCGGCCGACCCGGCGCTGCCGAGGCTGGCTGAAAGCGATGCCGCCGCCTGGGGCTCGCTGAGCCAGCTGTTTCAGGGCGAGGGGCCGTTGACCCTGCTGCTGCGCGATCATCTGATCCAGCGTCTGGTGACCCAGGTCGACAATCTCGATAAACCCAGCGTGCCGCCGACCGCACTGGCCGCGCGCCCGCTGCTCGGCAGCCTGCAGGTCGAGCCCGGTGAGGGCGGCGAACGCATCGCCGCCAGCAACGCAGCGCGCTATGCGCCCTACGTGCAGGCGTTCACTGCGCTGGACCCGGCGGCAACGGCGGCTGCCTACAAGCGCTTCTATCCGCTGATCCAGCAGGCCTACGTCGACCTGGGCCGGCCCGAAGGCTATTTCAACGACCGCCTGGTCGCGGTGATCGACCATCTGCTGGACACGCCGGAACTGGCCCAAGCGCCGCGGGTGGAACGCGATGAACGCGGCCGCTACCGCTTTGTCGATCCCACGTTGCAGTCGAGGTCGATCGGCCAGAAGGCGCTGCTGCGCATGGACCCGGCACAGGCACGGGCGATCAAGCGGCAGCTGCAGGCGATCCGCGGTGCCATCGCTCGCGGCTGAAAGCTGAAGACTGCAGGGGCAAGTGTCATCGCCAGCGTGATACGGTCGCGGTCAGGTAGACAGGAGTGACCTCGATGCATCGAATGTGGTTGGGCGTGAGTGCGTTGTTAGCCACGACGGTGGCCTCGGCTGCGGCCGTCGAGACGCGCGATGGCGAACTGGGCGATCCCTACGGCTACACCCGCAGCGTGCGCCTTGCAGAACTGTCCCGGCTGCAGACGCTGGGCAAGTCACCCGGTGTGAAGGGCAAGCTGGGCCAGGCGGGTTTCTACCGTGTGCGCGGCGAGCTGGACCGCTCCAGCCAGGCGGCCCAGGAGTGCCTGAAGGCCGTGGCCAGCGAGGCGGCCGACAGTGTGAAGGGAGTCGAGTACCTGTGTTCGGCCACCCTGGCCGGCAATCTGCTCCTGCAGGGCGATATCGCGGGTTGGGCGACGCAGATGCTCCAGGTTCGCACGCTGATGGAGCATGATATCCGGCCGATGCTGAGCCCCAAGCTGCGCGACATCCATCTTGCCGGCATCAGCGAGCCGCATTTCGAGCGGTTTACCGCATGGCCGCGCAACGCGATGGCAGCGCAGGCGCCTGCCAGCGACGCCAGTGTCCCCCTGCAGTTGGACAACGAACTGCCGACGCTCAGCCTGAAGCTTCGCACCGCAGCCGGTGAACGCGAGCTGCGCGTGCATCTGGACAGCGGCGCCGCACACTCGCGCATCGGCCGAGCGCTGGCGACCGAGCTGGGCTTGACGCTGACCGAGGGCTTCATGGCGGTCGATGGCAGCCCTGGCAAGTTGTATGCGCTGGCGGCCCCGGTCGAGTTGGACATCGGTGGTGTCGCCGTGCGCGATGTGTCCTTTGCGGTACTGGGCCAGGACGACCTGCCACGCATCGGCCTGGACGTGCTGCGCGCGTTGGGCCGGGTGCGGGTCAACAAGGATGCGCTGGTGATCCAGGCCACGGCCAGTCCGGTGCCGTGCACGCGGCGGATGGCCACGCTGTCCTCGCTATGGGCGGATGCGTACGACGTCCGCTATCCGATCCGCGCTGGCAAGCAGAACGTGCTGGTCAAGGTGGATACCGGCTTCAACGGCGCCTTCCAGGCCCGCGGAACGTTGCCGGCCACGCCACCCGCGTCGGCGATCCGGCGCAAGAACGTGATCACCACCGAAGGCAGCGAAGACATCCAGTTCGTGGAGGCGACCACGCCGGTCATGATCGGGGACGAAGTGCTGAACCTGCCGATGGACCTGGGGCTGTCGCCCGGGCCCAAGCCGCTGTTCAACCCGGACTGGCGCGTGGGCTTTGCCGCGACCCAGCGCTACAGCCTGTACATGGATGTTGAAGGCACCTATGGCTGCCCGGTGGCCGTTGCGGCGGCGCCACCGCTGTTGCCGCCCAAGCCGGCTCCCACGCCGCCTGCAGGCGGCTGATCCGCGGCTACAGGCTCTGCAGGAACGCCTCGATGTCCTGCAGATCCTGGCGGCCCAGCCCGCGCGGCCGCAGCAGTGGATCCGGCTCTGGGAACGGCGCCGCATCAGCCGGCAACGAGGCCGGTGCGCGCGGGCGCGCGCCGCCCACGTTGTAGAACGCCAGCACGCCCGACAGGCGCGGGATCAGGCCGTTGTGCATGTACGGTGCCGTGTTGGCCACGCCTCGCAGCGAGGGCGTGCGGAAGCGCCCGCTGTCGGCGGGATCGCCGGTCACTTCGTAGCGCCCCAGATCCTGCCGCGCGCGGCCGTGGAAATGCAGGCCCAGGTTGTGGAAGCCGTTGTCGGTGAGTGCTGCCCCGCTGTGGCAGTTCATGCAACCGGCCTGCGTGCGGAACAGGTGCAGGCCGCGCAGCTGGGCGTCGTCCAGTGCACGCGTATCACCACGCAGGAAGCGATCAAAGCGGCTGTTGCGCGGCGACAGGCTGCGCTCGAAGGCAGCGATGGCCTGGCCGAGCTGGCTGGCATCGATGCGCGGCTGCGCGAACACCGCGGCGAAGTCAGCACGATAGGACGCATCGCGGCGCAGGCGACGCACGGCGCCCTGCGTGGTGAACCCCATCTCGATGGGATCGGCGATGGGATGCAGCGCCTGCCCTTCCAGCGTGGCCGCGCGTCCATCCCAGAACAGCGGTGCCACGTGCGCGCTGGTGGCAACGCTGGGTGCATTGCGGCGGCCGGGCTGGCGTCCGTGCCCGAAGGACACGCGCCGACCATCGGCCCAGCCCAGGTCCGGATCGTGGCAGCTGGCACAGGCCAGTTGTCGCGATTTCGAAAGAACCGGATCGAAGAACAGCCGCCGTCCCAGCGCCACCTTGGCTGGCGTGGAAGGATTGTCCGGTGGATCTACGGGCGACAGCAGTGGGGCCAGCTCCTTCCACGCCACGCCGGGTTCGACCTCCGGCGCGGGCCAGCGCGTACTGGGGCTGCTGTAGAGCGCACGCAGGCAGGCGCCATCCCAGCGTTCCGCCTTGCCCGGAGCAGGCGCGCAGACCGGCTGGGAAGGACGTGGCTGTGCAGCGCTGGCCAGCACGGCGCTGACCAGCACTGCACTCCAGCCAAGCCTGCGGTGGCGCGCGGGCCTCAGAACCGGTAGCCCACTTCGAGCCAGAACGAGCGTCCCATTTCGTAGTACGGCGCGCGGCTGACGCTGCTGGATATGCCATTCACCGCGCGCCGATCCAGCACGTTGAACACATCCACGTTGGCGAACACCGCGCCCATCGTCGACAACGGCTGCTCCCAGCCAATGCGCATGTCCCAGATCAACGAAGGGGCAAACCGCCGCCTTTCCCAGACCGCAACACTCTGGCCGTCATGGACATCCTTCAGTCCGGTGTCCCGGATCGCGCGATACCCTGCCCGGTAGCGCAGCGTATTGCCCCAGGTCAGCCGAGCTGCCGGGATATGCGTGGTGGTGGCCAGTCGCGCGGTCCATGGGCGGTTGAAGTTGTCTGCCGGACGATCGCGGTAGCGGATGTAGCTGCCGTCGTAGCGGATGATCGGATTCTCGTAGTACGCGGTGCTGAAGTCGTCCTCGTAGTCGGGTGCAGAAGAGCGGCTGTCGGTCCAGTCCAGCGCCAGCAGGCCCGTGGTGCTGGTTCCGCCAAACTGCAGGCGGCGCAGGGGGCGCACGGTAAGGCTGATGATCTGCGTCTCGCTGCGGCCGTCGTTGCTCCAGGTTTCGTAGTGGGTGGCCAGCGAAGGGTCATCCGCGCGTTCGTCCTGTACCCGGCTGCTGGAACGCACGACCTGGTCACGCCCCTTGCGGTTGACGACCTTGCCGAGGAACTCCCAGCCCTTCCATTGCTGCTTGACGCCCAGCATCAGCTCATCGTCGTAGGCGATTCTCAGGCGATCGAAATGCAGCCCGTTGGCGGTCTGCGTACCTGCGGTCCACTCGCTGTCGAGCGTCGGGCGGCGCTGGTTCCTGTATTGCAGCCGATCAAGGCCATCGCGCAGCCGCCACGTGGCCGCGTTGCGGCCGTAATAGCGGTTGGCACCCGCGATCAGCTGGGTGTCGCCGGCGGCGTCGAGATCCAGTGACATCGCCAGGCGCGGTGCGACCGTGGTGTGCTGCATGTAGCTGTCATGGTCGATGCGCAGGCCGGGGCGCAACGACAGGCGCCCCGCGCGGATGCTGTCTTCGGCGTAGGCGCTCCAGCTGTCGATCTGGAAGTCCAGCCGGCCGCGCGTGTAATAGGTGCGGCTGGTGAAGAACTGTCCGGGCCAGTTGCTGGTGTTGGCGCGGCCGGTGCGGGTCAGGCCCATCCAGCAGGTCTGCGTGTCGGTGATGCCGGCCTTGTTGGTACAGCTGGTGGTGCGCGCCGGCGAGACATAGATGTAGGTGTCGTCCAGGCGCTCGTAGTCGACATCCTGGTGCTGGTACTGGACGCCTGCCGCGAAACGATGCTCCATGCCCAGCCAGCGCTGCGGTGCCAGTATCAGATCGGCACGGTACTGGAGCGTCTTCTGCGCCTGGTCAATATCGCCGAATTCACCTTCCAGCGAGCTGCCTAAGGTTCCCCAGTCCTTGCCCTCGGCCCAGTGCCAGCTCATGTAGTCCGCAGACTGTGGATGGCGGGACTGCTCGGTAGAACTCCATCCAACCTGCTGGGTCAGAGTGCCCCATTGCGGTGACCACGTCGCCTTGAGCATCGCCTGGCGGCCGCCGCCAATGATGTCGATGCCGGCACCGGGGACGTTGGAGCGGAAGTAGTGGGATTCCTCCGGCGCACGGGTAAAGCTTGCCTCGATGTCGAGCGTGTCGCTCGCTTCCCAGACCGCCTTGACGAACAGATTGTCGATGCTGCGCCGCTGGATCTGTTTCTCCGGATGCGCGTCGTCGACCAGGTGCGACTGCAGGTTGTAGGTGGGAATGGTCGAGCGTTTGCGGGTGAAACTGGCCAGGACGCCGATGCGGTCGGTCAGATAACCCTCCAGATCGGCGCGCGTGGTGGTCTTCTTGAATTCCGGCTGCCCGTCATTCGCGCCGGACGCCTTCTGGTAGCTGTCTGCGACGGTGGAGTCCAGGTGGTAGCGTGTCCACGAAGATCGCGAGGACTGGGTGGACAGGCGGCCGCTGAAGGTGCGTGATGGTCGCCGGGTGCTCGCTTCGACAACGCCGCCGTTGAATCCACCATAGGCGGCCGAAACGTTGCTGTCATGCACGGTGATGTCTTCCAGCAGGCTGCTGTCCAGTGCCAGCGCCTGCGAGCCACCTGGAACGGAGAACAGTCGGTACACCTCCGGATCCGCGCCCGGGTCGATGTCGTTGTTGAAGTTCATGCCATCGACGATGAACGCGTTCTGATAGAACTTCGCACCATTGATGCTGATTTCCGCAGGGCGGATCTCGCCGGGGCTGAAGCTGCCCTGGTCGGCATTGTCGAACTGCACGGCGGGATGGATGCGCAGCAGCCGGGTGATGTCACCGTTGCCCGCGGCCTGCGCCGCGACGTAGCTGCGGTCCAGTTGCAGGCTGCCTCCGAAGGTCGAACCAGTGTCCCGCCCCGGCACATGCAGGGTACTGGTGCGTCGTGCGCCTGCCGAGAGCTGCGCCCGCTGCAAGGTGTAGCTGCCATCGGCGCGCCGCACCGCGCGCAGCCCGCTGCCGTGCAGCAGTGCGTCGAACCCTGCGTCAACGTCCAGGCCTGTGGCAATCGATGGAGCCTGGCGGCCACGGGTCAGCGCGGGGTCGAAGGACAGGGCCACGCCATGCTCGGCGGCGAACGCGCCCAGTGCACTGCCCAGCGAGACAGTGCTGCGCTGGACGTGCAGGGATTCATCGGGCGGTGATTGAGCCAGCGCGGGTGTGGCGGCGAGCGCGGTGGCGAGGAGGCTCAGTCGAAGCCGGGGCAGGTTCACTGTCATGGGGAGGAAAATGAGGGGTTCATACCCTCTGCCACGCGACGCTCGGAAAAGTGTCAGCCGCGATGTCCCGCAGCAGACACGTGGATCCACAACCCCTGCTCGATCCGCAGCGCATGGGTGGCGGCAAGCATCGACAGGCTGCGTTGCAGGTCGTCCAGCGGGAATGCGCCGGACACCGGCATGCCGGCGACGCGCGGATCCACGCGCAGCCAGCGGTGCTGGTAGCGCCCCAGCTCCTGCAGAACCTGTTGCAGCGGCATTGCATCGGCGACCAGCATGCCCCGGACCCACGCGTCAGCGCCGGGTGGTGCAGGCTTGGGAGGTGGCAGCCGGGTCAGGTTCCAGCGCAGCTGCTGCCCGGCGTCGACCTGGCGCTGTTGACCCGGTGTGGAGATCCGCACCGCGCCGTGCTGGACGACCAGCAGGGCGTCCTCCCCGAACAGGCGCACGCTGAAACGGGTGCCAAGTGCCTGCAGCGTGCCGTAGGGGGTCGTGACCCGGAACGGCCTCGCCGGGCGTTGTGGATCAGCGGCTGTCTCCACCAGCATCTGCCCATGGCGCAGCCGCAGAAGGCGCGCATGCGCATCGAATGCGATGTCGACCGCAGTGCCGGTATCCAGGTGCAGCACGCTGCCATCGACCAGCACCTGCTGGGCGCGCTCGCCCACCGCCGTGCGCGCACTGGCATCCCACGCGGCGTCGTCCCACAACCGCCAGGCCAGCCATCCACCGAGTGGCGCCACCAGCAGAGCGGCGACGCTGCGCAGTACGGCGCGGCGCCCAGCAGACGCGGGCGGCTGCAGGGTGCGTTGGGCCAGCGCCGTAGGCACCTGAGCGGTCAGCGCCAACAGACGCTCCGCGCGCTGCCAGGCGCGGGCGTGTGCCGGATCGGCATCGTGCCAGTGTTGCCATTGCGCGCGTCGCGCCGCGCTGTCGTCCTCGTGCAGGCGCATCATCCAGTCGGCCGCCTGCTCCAGCACGCGCGGCGGAAGGGCCGATGCGGCGGAGGCCTCAGCCGGCATGCGCCAGGCAGCCCATCAGCGCTCGCTTCATGTGCCGCTTCACCGTCGACAACGACAGCCCCAGCTGTTCGCTGATGGCCTCATAGCGCAGCCCATCGAACTGCGCCAGCAGGAAGACGCGACGTGCCATCGCGGGCAGACCATCGAGCATCGCGTCGATCTGTTGCAGGGCCTCACGCACCAGCGCCTGTTCCTCCAGCGAGGGCAGCACCGGCTCTGGAAACTGCGCCAGGTACTCCAGGTAGGCGCGCTCCAGTGCCTGGCGCCGGAACCAGTTGGCGGCCAGCCCGCGCGCAACGGTGGTCAGGAAGGCACGCGGCTCGCGCAGCGCGGCCAGGTCGCGGCCCTGCAGCAGGCGGGCGAAGGTGTCCTGGGTGAGGTCATCGGCCACATCGCGATTACCTACGCGACCGCTCAGCCAGCCCTGCAGCCAGGCCCGGTGATCGCGGTACAGCACGCCCAGTTGTTCGTGGTGGGGAGGCATGGACGGGGTGCGCGGTCTTGATCGAAATGAGAATGATTCGCAAGTATCGCATCCGTGATGCGCCGATTCCAGTGCCCTATGCGCGCTGGCTTGCGCAGGATCAACGCGGCGGCAACATGCGGTGCGGCATGCTGGCCGCGGGCTGACTGGCCTCCGGATGCAGTCGCAGTCACCCTTGAAACGGGGTGGGGCAACCGCATCTTTCCAGCATCGCCGGCAGCGGCCGGCCCTGATCACCGATGAGGTTTCGCAATGCGGATGGACAAGCTCACCTCGCGTTTCCAGCAGGCGCTGGCAGACGCACAGTCGCTGGCCGTGGGCCGCGACAACAGCATCATCGAACCGGTTCACCTGTTCAGCGCGCTGCTGGACCAGCAGGGTGGCAGCACGCGCCCGCTGCTGGCCCAGGCCGGGGTGAATGTGCCGGTGCTGCGCGAGCGCCTGACCGAGGCGCTGGATGCGTTGCCCAAGGTGTCCGGCCAGGCCGGCAACGTCTCGATGGGCAACGACCTGGGGCGCCTGCTGAACCAGACCGACAAGCTGGCCCAGCAGCACGGTGATGCCTTCATTGCCAGCGAGTGGTTCGTGCTGGCCGCGCTGGAGGATGGCGGCACGCTGGGCATGGCGCTGCGCGCCGCCGGTGCCGACAAGACGCGCCTGCAGACTGCCATCGACAAGCTGCGTGGCGGCGAGAACGTTCAGTCGGAGAATGCCGAAGAGCAGCGGCAGGCGCTGGAAAAGTACACCATCGACCTGACCGCGCGCGCCGAGAGCGGCAAGCTGGATCCGGTGATCGGCCGTGACGAGGAAATCCGCCGTACCATCCAGGTGCTGCAGCGCCGGACCAAGAACAACCCGGTGCTGATCGGCGAACCCGGCGTAGGCAAGACTGCCATTGTCGAAGGCCTGGCCCAGCGCATCATCAATGACGAGGTGCCCGAGGGCCTGCGCGGCAAGCGCGTGCTGTCGCTGGATATGGGCGCGCTGATTGCCGGTGCCAAGTTCCGCGGTGAATTCGAGGAGCGCCTGAAGGGCGTGCTCAACGACCTGGCCAAGAGCGAAGGGCAGATCATCCTGTTCATCGATGAGCTGCACACCATGGTCGGCGCCGGCAAGGCCGATGGCGCGATGGACGCTGGTAACATGCTGAAGCCGGCGCTGGCACGCGGCGAACTGCATTGCGTCGGTGCCACCACGCTGGATGAGTACCGCAAGTACATCGAAAAGGACGCCGCGCTGGAGCGCCGCTTCCAGAAGGTATTCGTGGGCGAGCCGTCGGTGGAAGACACCATCGCCATCCTGCGCGGGCTGAAGGAGAAGTACGCCGTTCACCACGGCGTGGAAATCACCGATCCGGCCATTGTGGCGGCGGCCACGCTGTCCAACCGCTACATCACTGACCGCCAGCTGCCGGACAAGGCCATCGACCTGATGGACGAGGCGGCCTCGCGCCTGCGCATGGAGATCGACTCCAAGCCGGAGGAACTGGATCGCCTGGAACGTCGTGTGATCCAGCTGAAGATCCAGCGCGAGATGCTGAAGAAGGAAAAGGACGAGGCTTCGCGCCAGCGCCTGGCCGATCTGGAAAACGACATCGATGCGCTGGAGCGCGAGTTCTCCGACCTCAATGAAATCTGGAAGTCGGAGAAGGCCGCGCTGCAGGGTGCAACCAAGATCAAGGAGCAGGTCGAGCAGGCCAAGCTGGAGCTGGAATCGGCGCAGCGCCGCCAGGATTTCGCCAGGATGAGCGAGATCCAGTACGGCCTGCTGCCGCAGCTGGAAAAGCAGCTGGCCGCTGCGCAGGAGGCCGAACACAAGGACTTCAAGCTAGTGCAGGACCGGGTTACCGACGAGGAGATCGCCGAGGTCGTGTCGCGCTGGACCGGCATTCCGGTCAACAAGATGCTCGAAGGTGAGCGCGACAAGCTGCTGCGCATGGAAGAGGTGCTGCACAACCGCGTGGTCGGCCAGGAGGAAGCGATCAAGGTCGTCTCCGACGCCGTGCGCCGTTCGCGTGCGGGCCTGTCCGATCCGAACCGGCCGGCCGGCTCGTTCCTGTTCCTCGGCCCGACCGGCGTGGGCAAGACCGAGCTGTGCAAGTCGCTGGCCGAGTTCCTGTTCGACAGCGCCGACGCGATGATCCGCATCGACATGAGCGAGTTCATGGAGAAGCACAGCGTCGCCCGCCTGATCGGTGCCCCTCCGGGCTACGTGGGTTACGAAGAGGGGGGGTACCTGACCGAAGCGGTGCGCCGCCGTCCGTATTCGCTGATCCTGCTGGACGAAGTGGAGAAGGCGCATCCGGATGTGTTCAACATCCTGCTGCAGGTGCTGGACGATGGCCGCCTGACCGATGGCCAGGGCCGCACCGTGGACTTCCGCAACACCGTCATCGTGATGACCTCGAACCTGGGCTCGCACCAGATCCAGGACATGAGCAGTGATGACAGCCCGGAGGCCTACACGCAGATGAAGGCGGCGGTGATGGGCGTGGTGCAGGCGCACTTCCGCCCGGAGTTCATCAACCGCCTGGACGACATCGTGGTGTTCCACCCGCTGGACAAGCAGCAGATCAAGCAGATCGCGCGCATCCAGATGCGCGGCCTGGAAAAGCGCCTGGCCGAGCGCGGCTTGAAGCTGGCGGTGTCCGATGCAGCGTTCGACCTGCTGGGCAACGTCGGCTTCGATCCGGTGTATGGCGCGCGTCCGTTGAAGCGCGCGATCCAGGCACAGCTGGAAAATCCGCTGGCGCAGAAGATCCTTTCCGGCGCCTTCGTCAACGGTGACACCATTGAAGTCGGCAACGACGGCGGCCACCTGGTGTTCGCCAAGGCGTGAGTCCATCGGGGCGCTGCCTGAGCGCAGCGCCCCGTTTGCCGTGAGCAACGCCGGGCCGGGCCCGGCGCGCCCTCAGAAGCGGTGCGTGTACCCGCTCATCAGGCCGAACTGGTTCGGCTTCTGCACGATCGGGCTGTCGGCGGCGTCGCCGAGCAGGCGCGTGCCTTCGGCCGAGATGTACCAGTTGCCGTTGCGGCCCACGCGATGGCTCCACTTCAGGCCGAGGCCGGCGCTCACCAGGCCGGCCTTCGGCTTGTGCTGGGCAAAGCCGGTACGCGCGGCCTGCTCCGGGCTGACGCCGTACCAGGTCTGCATGTAGCCGCGGTTGCCATACTCGGTGGAGACACTGCCGCTGACCACGCCACCGGCCAGGTCGAACAGCGGCAGGTCCAGGCTCAGGTGCATCTGCTGGGTGGCCAGGCCGTTGTCGCCGCGGTCTTCGTCCTTGCGGGTGAATTGCCAGGTGCCGCTCAGCACGGCCTCTCCCAGCGTATAACCCGCCGAAAGGCCGACCAGGGGACGGCTACGGATATCACCCATGCCGCGCAGGAAGTCGGAACCGCCGAGGGCGGAGTCCTTGTCGCGGCGGCTGCCGCTGGCGCCGATGTAGGCGCGCACGTGGGCATGCTCGCCGATCGCCGTGCCCCAGCCGATGCCACTGGTGCCGAGAAACCAGCCACCGGGTGACAGGGCGTCGAAGGACACCATCGGTGACGCCTGGAAGTCCTTGCTGCCGCTGTAGCGCGGGGTCACGCCGGCACCGGCGGCGACTTCGAAGGTCCAGTGGTCATCCTTGGCATGGGCGATCGGCGCGGCGAACAGCGGCAGCAGGGCCAGGCAGAGCAGGGACGGGGTACGGTGACGCTGGGACATGGGCTCTCTCGACAATGGGAGGAATGCAGCACGCGCATCCGGCGCGCGCTGCAGGGTCGACAGCGTGGCGATTCGCCGGCGACTGATCCGTCCGCAGTTGTGCGGGAGTTGTAAGCAACTGTAATCACGCCCGTTGGCGTTCAGCTGCCAGCCAGCGGCCAGTGCATTTCCAGGCGTGCGCCGCCCAGCGTGGCGCGGCTGACATGCAGTTCGCCGCCGTGGCGCGCCGCGATGCGGTTGACGATGGCCAGGCCCAGGCCGAAACCACCGGTATCGCGGCTGCGACTGTCATCCAGCCGGGTGAATGGCCGCATCACTTTTTCGCGGTCGGCCTCGGCGATACCGGGGCCGTCGTCGTCCACGCGCAGGCAGGCGCGGCCGCCAACGCCCACCAGTGAGACTTCCACCTGCGAATGCGCATGGCGCAGGGCGTTGCCCACGAGGTTGCTCAGTGCCAGCTGCAGCAGGCGCGGCTCGGCATCCACCCGCGGCAGCGCGCTGGGCTGCACACGCAGTGCCAGGCCCGCACGTTCGGCGTCGCAGCGCGCATCGGCCAGGCAGGCCTGCAGCCAGTCGTTGGCCTCGATGCGCTGCAGCGGCTCTCCCTCATTGGGGTGTTCCAGGCGTTCATAGGCCAGCAGTTCGCTCACCAGCCGGTTGAGTTCGGCCAGATCGCCGTGCAGCCCCTGCGCCAGGCTCGCGCGACGTGCGCGATCGTCGCTGTCCTGCATCAGGTCCAGCCCGAACGCCACCCGTGCGATCGGCGTGCGCAGTTCATGCGAGATCGCGTGGGTCAGGTCGCGCTGGCGCTGCACCAGCTCGGCCACGCGCGCGGCCATGCGGTTGGAATGGTCGACGATGACCCGGATCTGCGAGCGTGGCGACACCTGCGCCCGTGCCTGCAGGTCGCCGGCACCGATGCGGTCGGCATGCAGGCGCAGCGCTTCCAGGTCGCGCCACAGCAGGCGGACCCAGGCATACAGGCTGGCCCCGACCAGCAGCAGGATGCTGAGGTAGGCGGCGATGGACATGTAGGTGGTCATCAACACCTCGCCGGGCAGGCGCAGGTGCAGCCAGCGGCCGCTTGCATCTTCGATGGGCAACAGGATCTGCTGGTAGTGATCGCGGACGATGAAGCCCTGTGGCTGCAGGTGGGCCTGCTCCTGCGCGTCGAGCACGGGAGGCGTCTCCAGCAGGGTCAGCGCGATGCCATAGTGGGGTTGCCACTGCTGCACGCGCACGCGCTGTTGTGCAGCGTCCAGGCCGGCCAGCCCGGTGCGCAGGGCATACACCTGCCCGCGCACCTGCTCGGCGAACACGCGATCCTGTACCGGCAGGTAGATGCCGTCCAGGATGTGGTTGAGGACGAACACCGACACCAGGAAACAGGCACTGGTGACGAACCACAACCACAGGAAAAGGCGCTTCATGCTGACCAGGCCGAGGGATTGAACTGGTAGCCGCGGCCCCACACGGTCTTGATCCGCCGGGGTTCGCGTGCGTCGTCGCCAAGCTTGCGGCGCAGCTTGCCGATGCTGACGTCGACGCTGCGGTCCAGCCCATCGAAACCGATGCCGCGCACCGCCTGCAGGATCTGGTCACGCGACATGATCTGCCCCGGCTGGCTGGCCAGCAGCCACAGGATCTCGAATTCACTCGTTCCCAGCTCCACCGGCAGCCCGTGCAGGTGTACTTCGCGCTGCATCCGGTCGATCAGCAGTTCGCCATGCATCAACCGGCACGGCGTGCCGGAGTTGCTGCTGCCATGACGGCGGCGCAGCAGGGCGCGCAGGCGGGCCAGCAGCAGGCGCGGCTCGACCGGCTTGTGCACGTAGTCGTCGGCGCCCGATTCCAGGCCCAGTACCTGCTCGATATCGTCTTCGCAGGCGGTCAGCATCAGGATAGGCACATCGGAAAAGCTGCGGATCTGCCGGCACACATCGATGCCGCCCAGGCCCGGCAGCATCAGGTCCAGCACCACCAGTTCCGGTGCATGCTGGCGGCACGCCGCGCCGGCCAGGTCGCCGCGGGCCACGTGCTGTACGGCGAAGCCATGTTCGTGCAGATAGTCGCTGACCAGCTCGGCCAGGCGGCGATCGTCTTCCACCAGCAGGACCGGGGTCGGCGCGCCGCTGGCGGCGGGTGTCCAGGGAGAGGGCTGCATGCGTATTGGGCCTCCGTGCCCGGGCAGGATCGCCCGGCGGCGAAGCCTAGCAACGGGCCATGACGGCTGCCTGAATCGCGGCCAACCTGATAACCGGCGGTATGGACGTCATCGCCAGCGGCTTTCAGCAGGTGGCCGCGCTTGGCCTATGTTGGCGGTTTCCCTGGATGGAGCCTGGTGCAATGAGCGACCCGCAGTGGCAACTGGAAACCCTGGCCGTGCACGGCGGCTACCGTCCCGACCCGACCACCCGCGCGGTAGCGGTGCCGGATCTACCAGACCGTGGCCTATGCCTTCGATGACACCCAGCATGGTGCCGACCTGTTCGACCTGAAGGTGCCCGGCAACATCTACACGCGCATCATGAACCCCACCACCGACGTGCTGGAGCAGCGCCTGGCCGCGCTGGAAGGCGGTATCGGCGCACTGGCACTGGCCTCGGGGCAGGCGGCGATCACCTACGCGATCCAGACCATCGCCGAGGCCGGTGACAACATCGTTGCGTCCAGTGCGCTGTATGGTGGCAGCCTCAACCTGCTTGCGCACACGCTGCCGCAGTACGGCATCCAGGCGCGCTTCGCCGATCCGGCCGATCCTGCTGCGTTTGCAGGGCTGATCGACGAGCGCACCAAGGCGGTGTTCGTCGAGTCGATCGGCAACCCGCGTGGCAACGTCACCGACATCGCGGCGATCGCCGAAGTCGCTCACGCGGCAGGCGTGCCGCTGATCGTCGACAACACCGTGGCCACCCCGTTCCTGCTGCGCCCGTTCGACCACGGTGCCGACATCGTGGTGCACTCGCTGACCAAGTACCTGGGCGGCCATGGCAACAGCCTCGGCGGCGCGATCATCGACTCCGGCCGCTTCGACTGGGCGGCGCAGCCAAAACGCTTCGCCCGCCTCAACCAGCCCGACCCGAGCTACCACGGCGTGGTCTACACCGAAGCGCTGGGGCCGGCCGCCTATATCGGCCGCGCGCGGGTGGTGCCGTTGCGCAACACCGGCGCGGCGCTGTCGCCGTTCAATGCATTCCTGATCCTGCAGGGTATCGAGACGCTCGCCCTGCGCATGGAGCGCATCAATGCCAACGCACTGGCCGTCGCGCAGTTCCTGAAGTCGCACGCCAAGGTGGCCTGGGTGCGCTATGCCGGGTTGGTCGACGACCCCGAGCACACTGCCGCGCAGCGCTATCTGCGCGGACACGGCTCGGGTGTGCTGACCTTCGGCCTGCCGGGCGGGCGCGAAGCTGGCGCGCGCTTCCTCGATGCGCTGAAGCTGTTCACCCGCCTGGTCAACCTGGGCGATGCGAAATCACTGGCCACCCATCCGGCCTCGACCACCCATCGCCAGCTGGACGCGGCCGAACTGGCCAAGGCCGGCGTCAGCGAAGACACCGTGCGGCTGTCGATCGGCATCGAGCACATCGGCGACCTGCGCGCGGACCTGGAGCAGGCCCTGGCCAACGCCTGATAGCCACGGGCTTGGTCGTCATCGCCACAGGCGATCACCACGGGCGCTGCGATGCGCTACGGTGGAACTGCCTCTCCAAGGCGTGGCAACGTGGCGATCCAGATCCCCGGTCGATGCGGGTCGACCGGGGATTTTTTTGTGCCGCCGTGTCGACCAAGGTCGACACCCACCAACAGCAACTGGACCCACCCCGCCATCCCACGGAATGTCAGCTTCTGCTTTTGTCGTTGCCGTTGCTGTTGCCGTTGCTTCGGCAGGTGCAGGGCTGCAAGCCCTGCACACGCTGCCCCTCACACCACCGGAATGCTGTGCTGCCCCAGGTTCCGGTACGGCGGCGTCGACATGATCATCTCCGCCAGCGAATAGGCCAGCTCGCGCTCGGCCATCACCGTGCCATCGGCACCGTGCTCCAGCAGATGCTTCACTTCGGCATCGCTGTGCGCACGCGCCAGCAGGGTCAGGTCGGGATTGATCGCGCGCAGCTTGGCCAGCGCCTCGCCGGCTTCCAGCGGTTGCGGAATCGCCAGCACCGCGATCTTCGCGCGTTCGGGGTGCGCCTCGGCCAGCACCCGGTCGGCGGCGGCACTGCCACGGATCGCCGCCAGGCCCTTGGCGTGGGCCTGCTCGACGTGCTCCTTGTTGTCATCGATCACCAGCACCGGCACGCCACGGTCGCGCAGCACCTGCGCCAGTTCGCTGCCAACGCGGCCATAACCGATCACGATGGCGTGGTCATGCAGGTCCCGGGACGGGCCGGTGGCTTCTTCCGGCTCGGGCGGCTGTGGCAACTGCTCCTGCTTGGCCTGCCAGCGGTCCAGCAGGCCGAACACCAGCGGGTTGAGCATGATCGAGACCAGCGCGCCGGCCAGGACCAGCGACTGGCCTTCCTTCGGCAGGATCTGCAGCGCCACGCCGAGGCCGGCGATGATGAAGGCGAATTCGCCGATCTGCGCCAGGCTGGCCGAGATGGTCAGCGCGGTGCTGGTGGGGTGGCCGAAGGCACGCACGATGAAGAACGCGGCGGCCGACTTGCCGAACATGATGATCAGCACCGTGGCCAGCACCTGCCATGGATGCTGCACGAGGATGTTGGGGTCGAACAGCATGCCGACCGAGACGAAGAACAGCACCGCGAACGCATCGCGCAGCGGCAGCGAATCATGCGCGGCCTTGTGGCTCAGTTCCGATTCGTTGAGCAGCATGCCGGCGAAGAACGCGCCCAGCGCGAACGAAACGCCGAACAGCATCGCCGAGCCGAACGCCACGCCCAGCGCGATCGCCAGCACCGACAGCGTGAACAGTTCGCGCGAACCGGTACCGGCAATGCGTTCGAGGATCCACGGAATGACCCGGCGGCCGACCACCAGCATCACCGCCACGAACAGGCCCAGCTGCACGAAGGTCCAGCCGATGTCGGCCAGCACGCTGCCGATGCTGTGGGTTTCCTTGGAGGCCTCGGGGCCGAATACACCGGCCAGCACCGGCATCATCACCAGCGCCAGCACACAGGCCAGGTCTTCCACGATCAGCCAGCCGACCGCGATCTTGCCGCGCATGGTTTCCAGCAGGCGGCGTTCCTCCATGGCCCGAAGCAGCACCACGGTGCTGGCGGTGGCCAGCGAGAAACCGAAGATGACACCGTGCAGGGCCGGCCAGCCCATCAACCAGGCCACGCCCCAGCCGAGCAGGGTGGCCACCGCGATCTGGCCGATGGCGCCGGGAATGGCGATCGCCTTGACCGCCATCAGGTCCTTCAGCGAGAAGTGCAGGCCAACGCCGAACATCAGCAGCATCACGCCCAGTTCGGCCAACTGGTTGGCCAGCGCCTGGTCGGCGACGAAGCCGGGGGTGAACGGGCCTACACAGATGCCAGCAACCAGATAACCGACCAGCGGAGACAAGCGCAGCTTGTTGGCCAGCGCGCCGAAGATGAAGGCGAGCCCCAGGCCAACGGCCACGATGTTGATCAGGTCGGTGTCATGGTGCATCGGCTCTCGCAGAAATCGGGGGGATGTCCCGATTTTCACCGATGAGGCCAGATACGGCAAACCCGCCGGTCACACGCCGTGGCCGGCGGGTTTGCCCATGCATTTCTCCTCTACCCCCGCCTTCGGCGCGCTCCTTCAACACGAAGGGGCTTTGCTCCAGATGCGGCGAGGGGTTGCCGGCCAGCGGCCGGCACTACCGCTTACCAGGTGTACTTGATGCGGCCGTACACATACGCGCCGTTGAAGCCGAACGGCGAGTAGTTGCTGTAGGGCAGCATGCCGAAGGTGGAGTTCTGCAGGTCTTCGGTGCGGTCCGGGTACTTGTCCAGCAGGTTGTCCGCGCCCACGGTCAGGGTCCAGTTGCTGCTCGGCTTGTAGCTGGCCGAGGCATCCACCACCCAGGCGTCGCCATAGGTCTGGTCGCGCAGCGCGGTGGCCGAATTGCGCACCGTGAATTTGCCGTAGCGGGTGGCGGCCAGGCCCAGTTCCCAGTGGTCCGAACGCCAGGTGCCGCTCAGGATCGCCTTGTCGCGCGGGTAGCTGTCCTCGATGCGGCCGATTTCATCGCGGCCGATCAGCGACTGGGTCAGGCCCAGCGTACCGAACACCGCCGGAGTGCCGCCGACGCGACGCACTTCGGTGTCGTTGTAGCTGTAGGCCGCGGTCAGTTCCAGGCTGCTGGCCGCGAACGGGACGGTGTAGCTGGACACGAAGTCGACACCCCGGGTGCGCGTATCCAGGCCGTTGGTGAAGTACGAGAACGCGGTCACCTGCGGCAGGCCGAGGCTGGTCAGCAGCGCGCTGCTGGCGGCGTTGGTGGTGATGCTGGACGACAGCGCGATGCGGTCATCGATGTCGATCTGGTATGCGTCGACGGTGATGTACAGGCGGTCGACCGGCTGCAGCACCAGGCCCAGGCTGTAGGAGGTGGAGGTCTCGGCCTTCAGCGGCGAGGCGCCCAGTGCCTGTGCAGCCGCGCTGGTGGTCGGGAAGGTGCCGCGCTCGACGAACACGCCGTTGGTGAACTGGCTGGTCACTGCCTGGTAGCCCTGCTGCGCCAGCGACGGTGCACGGAAGCCGCTGGAGGCGGTTGCCCGCAGCGCGACCTTGTCGGTGAACGCATAGCGTGCCGACAGCTTGCCGGAGAAACGGTCGCCGAAGTCCGAGTAGTCCTCGTAACGGCCGGTGATGCCGGCCGAGAACTTCTCGGTCAGGTCCGCTTCCAGGCCGGCGTAGACCGCGTAGTTGTGGCGGTCGGCATGCACTTCGTTGGTCGGGGTGAAACCGCCGAAGCCCTGCGCGCCACTGCCGGTGTACGAATTCAGCTCACCGGGGTTCTGGTCCCACTTCTCCTTGCGGTATTCACCGCCGAAGGACAGCGTGACCGGATAGGCCAGGCCCCAGTCCAGCGACTTGGTCAGGTCGGCGTTGAAGATGTCCTGCTGGTACTTGAGCGTGCCGTCGTAGAACGAGCGCGGGCTGGTGGCGCCCAGGCTGTAGTTGATGCTGTTGCGGGTGTGGAAGTCCAGGGTGTTCTCGCCATGGTTCAGGCTCAGGTCCCAGGTCCAGCCGTTGTCGGTGTTGCCCTTGACCCCGGCCACCAGCGAGCGGTCCTTGGAGTACTGGTTGATCTCCGGCACGAAGCCGTCCGGGTAGGTCTGCGCCAGCAGCGCGCTCTGCCCGTTGTGGTTGCGCGAGCGGTAGAACGCGAACGAGGTGATGTCGCGGTTGCTCAGCAGCGCGCTGGCGTAGCCGGTCACATGGTCGCTGAAGTCGAAGCTGGCGTTGGCCGAGGCGGCGGTGGCATCCACGCGCGGGTCGCCGACGATGAAGGTGGTCTGGCCGATGCTGGGGAAATTGCCGGTGTTCGGGGTGGTGCCGCGGTAAGGGCCGGCGCGGTTGCTCTCGTCCTGCTGGCTGATCTGGCCGGCCACGTGCACGCGGCCACGGCCGTTGCCGAACTCGACGCCGGTATCACCGGACAGCTGGTACTTGTTGCCGTCGCCGGCCGAATACTGGCCATAGTCCACCGCCAGGCTGCCGCCGCGGCCGCTGCCCTTGAGCACGATGTTGATGACGCCGGCGATGGCATCCGAGCCGTACTGTGCCGAAGCGCCGTCGCGCAGCACTTCCACGCGCTCGATGGCGGCGATCGGGATCGCGTTGATGTCCACCGCCGACGAACCACGGCCGATGCTGCCGTTGACGTTGATCATCGCCGAGGTATGGCGGCGCTTGCCGTTGACCAGCACCAGCACCTGGTCCGGCGACAGGCCGCGCAGCTGCGCCGGGCGCACGCCGCTGGTGCCGTCGGTCAGGGCCGGGCGCGGGAAGTTCAGCGAGGGCAGGGCGCGCGACAGCGCGGTGGCCAGTTCACCGGTGCCGGTGGACTGCAGGATTTCCGGGGTGATGATGTCGATCGGCGACTGTGATTCGGCGACCGTGCGGTCGGCCACGCGGGTGCCGGTGACGATCACCGTGTCCAGGGTGTTGGCGGCGGTGCCGGCCTGCTGGGCAGCGGCGACGAACGGAGAGCCACCGAGTGCGACAGCGACGGCGGCGGCGATCAGGCTGGTCTTGCGGGTCATCGGGATGGGGCTCCGGTTGGCGGGGGTGGCACCGGAATCGACATCACGGGGGTGAGGCGGACGGCGGTTGTTGCGGTGCGCAAGGCAGGAATTAACGGGATATTCAGTGGCTGTCAAATGCCGGTCATCGAAAAAAACGTTGCAGCAGCAACCATTTAGCTCGCACAGGCACAGGCGGGGAGGGGGAGCCCGGGAGGCGCGCGGCGAGGACGTGGGAGAGAGGAACGTCGGCCGCCGCGCATCCCGGGACGCGTCAAGTATTCGTTAACGCTAGAATTGCGTCGCAGGAACAGTGCTCACCAGCACATTCCATCCGGTTATATGGACCCCTCCCCCGATGATTTCCCTTCGTAATTTCGCCTTGCGCCGCGGCGAGCGGCTGCTGTTGTCCAATGTCGACCTGACCCTGCACGCCGGTTACCGGGTGGGTGTGGTCGGCCGCAACGGTGCTGGCAAGTCCAGCCTGTTCGCGGCGGTGAAGGGCGAGCTGGAGGCGGACAAGGGCGACGTCGACCTGCCCGGCAAGGTGCGCATCGCCAGCGTGGCCCAGGAAACCCCGTCGCTGCCCGACCCGGCGCTGAGCTTCGTGCTGGGCGGCGATATCGAGGTGGCCGCGGTGCTGGCCGCCGAAGCCGACGCCACCGCCCGCGAGGACTGGGAAGCGGTCGCTGAGGCGCATACGAAGATGGCCGAGCTCAACGCCTACGACGCCGAAGCGCGCGCCGGCAAGCTGCTGCACGGCCTCGGCTTCCCGGCCGAGACCCACCACCGCGCGGTGTCCTCGTTCTCCGGCGGCTGGCGCGTGCGCCTGAACCTGGCCCGCGCGCTGATGATGCCCAGCGACCTGCTGCTGCTGGACGAACCGACCAACCACCTCGATCTGGACGCGGTGTACTGGCTGGAACAGTGGCTGCTGAAGTACCCGGGTACGCTGCTGCTGATCTCGCATGACCGCGAGTTCCTCGACAACGTGGCCACCCACACCCTGCACCTGCACGGTGGCGGTGCCAAGCTCTACCCGGGCGGCTACACCGATTTCGAGCGCCAGCGCGCCGAACAGTTGCGCCAGCAGCAGATCGCGCACGAGAAGGAACAGGCCGAACGCGCCCACCTGCAGAGCTTCATCGACCGCTTCAAGGCGCAGGCCAGCAAGGCCGCGCAGGCACAGAGCCGCATGAAGCGCCTGGCCAAGCTGGCCGGTACCGAAGCGGTGCGTGCCGAGCGCGAGTTCCGCATCGAGTTCGCGCCGCCGGCCAAGCTGCCGTTCTCGCTGATCCGCCTGAATCACGTTGAGGCCGGCTATGGAAAGGACGCGGTGATCCTGCACAACGTCGGTTTCGGCCTGGAAGCGGGCCAGCGCATCGGTCTGCTCGGCCCGAACGGTGCCGGTAAGACCACCTTGGTCAAAACCCTGGTGGGCGAACTGGCGCCGATCGTCGGCGAGCGCATGGCGCACCCGGACCTGAAGATCGGCTACTTCGCCCAGCACACGGTGGAGTCGCTGCACGAAGGCCAGTCGCCGATGGAGCACTTCCGCGAGATCGCGCCGGATGCACCGAACCAGTCGTTCCGCGACTTCCTCGGCAAGTGGAACTTCCCCGGCGACCGCGCGTTCGAGCCGGTTGATGGCTTCTCCGGTGGCGAGCGCGCGCGCCTGGCACTGGCACTGATCGCCTGGCAGCAGCCGAACGTGCTGCTGCTGGACGAACCGACCAACCACCTTGACCTGGAAATGCGCGAAGCGCTGGCCGAAGCACTGGCGACCTTCGAGGGCGCGATCGTGATGGTCTCGCATGATCGCCACCTGATCGGCCTGGTCTGCGATACCTATTGGCGCGTGGCCGATGGCGTGGTCGAGCCGTTCGACGGCGACCTCGATGCGTATGCCGCGTGGCTGCGCACCCGTCCGCAGGCGCAGGGCACCAAGGCACGCATGGAGCAGGTGGAGGAGCCGGTGGTGGTCAAGACCGCACCGGTGGCGCAGGTGGTGCAGAAGAAGCCGGTGAACCCGCACAAGCTGGCCGCTGCCGAAGCCAAGGTGGCCGAACTGGAAGGTGCACTGGCCGAGCTGGACCGCCAGCTGGCCGACCCGGCCAACTACGCTGATGCCACCCGCATGGCGGTGATCGGCCGCGACCGCGAAACCGCGGCCGCGCAGCTGGAAAAGGCCGAAGCGGCGTGGATGGAGCTGCTGGAGTCCTGACCGGTAGTGCCGGCCGCTGGCCGGCAGCGCGGGGCGCCCCCAACGATCAAGGAGTTGCCGGCCGGCGGCCGGCACTACCTACGCGCCCTGCGCCTGCAGCCATTCACGGAACCGCTTCGCCGGCTCACGCTCGGCACGCGAGCGCAGCCGGGTCAGCCAGTAGCGGCCCAGCTCCAGCGTGGTGGCGAACGGCTGCAGCAGCCGGCCTTCGGCCAGTTCCTGCTCGAACATGCGCAGCGGCAGCAGGGCCACGCCCGCGCCCCCGGCGGCAGCCATCGCCACGGTCAGTGACGAATCGAACACCGGCCCGCGTGCTTCCACGCCACTGACCCCGGCCGCCTGCAGCCAGCGCGGCCACTCGTCGCTGCGGTAAGAGCGCAGCAACGGCAGCGTGGCGAGGTCGCGCGGTTGCTTCAGCCGTCGTGCCAGGGCCGGCGCACACAGCGGCGCGAAGGGTGCATCGAGAATCGCCGTGCAGGCCTGGCCCTGCCAGTCGCCGTCACCGAAGCGGATCGCCAGGTCCAGCCCTTCGCCGGCCAGGTCGATGCGGTTGTTGTGGGTCTGCAGGCGCAGCTCGATGTCCGGATGCGCAGCCTCGAATGCGGCCAGCCGTGGCAGCAGCCAGCCGGTGGCGAAGGTGCCGACCACGCCCAACGTCAGCACCTCACGCGCGGGCCCACCGGTGTAACGCGCGATGCTGGCCGAGATGCGCTCGAACGATTCGTTGAGCACGGGATACAGCGCCGCCCCCTCATCGGTCAGTGCGACGCCACGCGGCAGGCGATGGAACAGCCGGATGCCGAGCCGATCCTCCAGGCCACGGATCTGATGGCTCAACGCCGCCTGGCTGACGCACAGCTCCAGTGCGGCACGGGTGAAGTTCTGGTGGCGGGCGGCGGCTTCGAAGGCGCGCAGCGCATTCAGCGGCAGGGTGGGGTGCAGCATTGCGAAGTCGTGAGCTGGAGTGATGGCTGATCCTAACGCCTCACGGGCTTATTTCGTGAAATTAAGGGGTTGAATGCTGGCGGCATGAGTTAAGTTCATGCCTAGTGCTGATTCTTTGCGCTGGTCGGCCCCGCAGGCGGCGTCAATAATCGAGCGGTCACCAGGAGAACCCCTATGCTCGCCCGTCGCCGATTCCTGCAGTTCAGTGGTGCTGCCGTTGCTTCCTCGCTGCTTGCCCCTGCGCTGGCGCGGGCCGTTGTACCTGCGTCCGGCACATCCGCTGCGAACGCCGCCATTGCCGGCGCCGCCGATTTCGCCGCGCTGGAAAAAGCCAGTGGTGGCCGCCTGGGCGTGGCCGTGCTGGACACCGGTAGTGGCCGTCGCATCGGCGGGCATCGGCAGGACGAACGCTTCCCGATGTGCAGCACGTTCAAATCGATGCTGGTGGCCCATGTGCTGAGCCTGGCGGATGCAGGCCGCGTTTCGCTCGACACCCGTGTGCCCATCGCTGAGCAGGATCTGCTGTCCTACGCTCCGGTGGCGCGCCGCCATGTGGGCAAGGACCTGACGGTGCGCGACCTGTGCCGGGGCACGCTGACCACCAGCGACAACACCGCGGCCAACCTGCTGCTGGACGTGGTAGGCGGGCCGTCGGCGCTGACGGCATTCCTGCGCGGGCAGGGCGACAGCGTTACCCGCAATGACCGCAACGAGCCGGACATGAATCTGTTCGCGAAGGGAGACCCGCGCGATACCACCAGCCCGGCCGCGATGGCCACCAGCCTGGCCCGCTTCGCGGTGGGCAATGGCCTGCAGCCGGCATCGCGCCAGCAGTTCGCCGATTGGCTGATCGACAACCAGACCGGCGATGCCTGCCTGCGCGCCGGGCTGGGCAAGCGCTGGCGGGTGGGCGACAAGACCGGCAGCAACGGTGATGACACGCGCAACGACATCGCCGTGCTGTGGCCGCATGCGGGCGGCCCAGCGTGGGTGGTCACCGCCTATCTGCAAGGCGCGTCGGTCGACGACGACCAGCGTGCAGCCGTGCTCGCACGGGTGGGTGCGCTGGCCGATGCGATGATCGGATGAGGTAACCGGGGTCATTCGAAAATGGCTTGCCGGATCGGTCCGGCACGCGCATCCTGCGCGCGTTCGAACCCCACGGAAGACCCTGATGAGCCATGAGTTGATCTACCTGCTGCTGATCTTCGCGCTGCTGGTGATCCCCCGCGCGCTGCAGCGATTCAGCCTGCCGGCGCCGCTGACCTGCCTGCTGTTCGGCATCATCGGCATGCTGTGGCTGGGTGACCAGGCGCACGATGCGGTGATCGGCCTGCTGGCCACACTGGGCATTTCCTCGCTGTTCCTGTTCGCCGGCCTGGAAGTGGATCTGCAGGCCCTGCGCCGTGGCATGTGGCCGCTGCTGGCGCACCTGGTGATCCGCACCGGCACGCTGTTCGGCGTGGGCTGGCTGGCCTGGCGCTACGCGGAGCTGCCGTGGCAGGCCGCGGGCCTGCTGGCGCTGGCGCTGCTGACGCCCTCCACCGGCTTCATCATGGATTCGCTGTCGCGGCTGGGCCTGAGCGAAGACGAGCGGTTCTGGGTGACCAGCAAGGCCATTGCCGGCGAACTGCTGGCGCTGGCGGCGTTGTTCATCGTGCTGCAGGCCGGTGACCCGGGCCATATGGCGCTGTCCAGCCTGGCCCTGCAGGTAATGATGATCGGCCTGCCGCTGCTGTTCATCGCGCTGGGACGCTGGGTGGCACCGCACGCGCCCGGCTCGGAGTTCTCGCTGCTGGTGATGGTCGGCATGGTCGCGGCCTACATCACCTATCTGCTGGGCGTGTACTACCTGGTGGGCGCGTTCATCGCCGGCCTGGTCGCGCGCCTGCTGCACCAGCGGATGCCGCTGCTGGCCTCGCACGAGAACCTGCACGCGCTGCGCCTGTTCGCCTCGTTCTTCGTGCCGTTCTATTTCTTCAACGCCGGCACCAAGGTGCCCAGCGAAGCGCTCAGCTTCGAGGCGCTGGGGCTGGGCATCGTGATCACCCTGGTGGTGCTGCCGCTGCGCATCGGCGTGGTCTGGCTGCAGCGGCGGGTGATGTTCGGCGAGAGTTTCCGCAGCAGCCTGCGCGTCTCGCTGGCGCTGGCGCCGACGCTGATCTTCACCCTGGTGCTGGCGGCGATCATGCGCGAGCGCTTCCAGATTCCGGCGGTGCTGTTCGGCGCGCTGCTGCTGTACGCAGCACTGACCACGCTGCTGCCGTCGCTGGTGTTCCGCACGCCGTTCGATGTCGATCCGGTGGAACAGGAGCCGGCAGGCGAGGGCGAGTCCGCGCCGGTGGCAGCCACCGAGACGCTGCCGGAGGCGCAGCCCGCGCCACGCTGAGCGGGCACCTGCACGGTTTGCGCCCATCGGCGCAGGCCGTTAGGGTTGGGGCATGAAACTGCCTGCCGTTGTCACCGCTTCCGCCCTCCTGCTCGGCCTCGCGGCCTGTTCGCAGCGCTCCGATACGGTCGCCCATGATCTGGCGACCGCACCGGCCGATGCCTTCATGGCGGCCATTGCCGCGCACTGCGGCCAGGCTTACGCCGGCAAGGTGGTGGAGGACACGCCGGCACCTGCCGGCAAGGACCCGTTCGCGGGCCAGCGCCTGGTCATGCACGTGCGTGGCTGTGCCGACCCGGCACACGAGCTGCGCATCCCGTTCCATGTCGGCGATGACCATTCGCGCACCTGGGTGCTGACCCGTACGCCGAACGGCCTCCGCCTGAAGCACGATCATCGCCACCAGGACGGCAGCCCGGATGCGATCACCCTGTACGGCGGCGACAGCACGCCGCCGGGAACCGCCGAGCGCCAGCAGTTCCCGGCCGATGCCGATTCAGTGGCGATGTTCCGTCGGGCCGACATGCTGGCCTCGACGTTCAATACCTGGGCGATGGAAATCGACCCCGACCAGACGTTCGTCTACGAACTGACCCGTCCCGACGGGCGCCGTTTCCGCGTGCAGTTCGACCTGAGCCAGCCGGTCGACCTGCCGCCAGCGCCCTGGGGTGACGAGAAGGCACCCCAGTAGATCACGCGATGCGCGGGTGAATGCCTGGCCAGGGTCGGAGCCCAGGCAGGGATCCGACCCCGGGGGTTCAGCGCGTACCAAAGCGCGCGCGGCAGCCGTTGCTCACCCACACCTGCCCGCGCGCATAGCCCCAGCTGCGGCCTTCCTGGCAGGCACTGCCGGACAGCTGCTGCTGCAGCACCGGCCGGCCCTGGCGGTCATCCCAGTCGCAGGTCTGCGAGCGGTTGTTGTTGCTGCTGCAGGTGACCGAGTAGTTGCTGTTGCCACCGCCCCAGCCGCCGCCGCCGCCCCAGCCGCGGGCTTCGGCGAATTCGGCGCGGCAGCCATTGCTGACCCAGACCGCGCCATTGCGCACGCCCCAGGTGCGGCCCTCGTCGCAGGGGCTGCCGGACAGCTGGCGCACCAGGCGGGCATTGCGCCAGCCGACCGGGCAGCTGCGCTCGCGGTTGTTCTGGCTTTCGCAGCGGATGGTGTCGCCCGGGCGGCCGTTGTTGCCGCCCCAGCCACCGCCGTTGCCGCCGCCCCAGCCGCCACGGGACTCGACGAATTCGGCGCGGCAGCCGCTGGTGACCCAGATGCTGCCGTTGCGGCTGCCCCAGGTGCGGCCTTCCTCGCACGGGCTGCCGGACAACTGGCGGACCAGCTGCGCGTTGCGCCAGCCGGTGTTGCAGACCCGTTCGCGGTTGCTCTGGCTTTCGCAGCGGATCACCCCGTTCTGCGCAGTGGCGGAAGGGACGGGCAGGGCGAGGGTGCCCAGCGCACCCAGGCTGAGGGTCACGGCCAGGCTGGCCAGGGACAGCGGTTTCATGGCGGCATCCCATACGGTGGCAGGTGCCCGACTATAGGGAGGGGGGCGATCAAGCCGGTGTGACTGGCCGGATTTGCCCCGGCCGGGGCCTCGGCCGCAGAATACGAGGCTTTCCGGCCCCCATCCGGTGCCGGCGTTCTCCAGCGGAGCTTCCCCCATGCGTACCCACTTCTGCGGCCTGGTCGACGAGACCCTGATTGGCCAGACTGTCACCCTCGCCGGTTGGACCGACGTGGCCCGTAACCAGGGCGGCGTCTGCTTCATCGATCTTCGAGATCATGAAGGCATCGTGCAGGTGACGGTGGAGGTGGACAACGCCGAAGTGTTCGCCGTGGCCGCGTCGCTGGGCTACGAGGACGTGCTGCAGGTGGAAGGCGTGGTGCGTGCCCGCCATGCGGTGAACGACAAGATGCGCACCGGCAAGGTGGAAGTGATCGCCACTGCCATCACCGTGCTGAACAAGGCCGCGCCGCTGCCGTTCCACGCCCATGAGAACCCGGGCGAGGAAACCCGCCTGAAGTACCGCTACCTGGACCTGCGCCGACCGGAAATGCAGCGCATGCAGCGCACCCGCATCAAGCTGGTGCAGGCGCTGCGCCGCCACCTGGACGAAAAGGGCTTCCAGGACATCGAGACCCCGATCCTGACCAAGGCCACCCCGGAAGGCGCGCGCGACTTCCTGGTGCCGGCGCGAATGCACCCGGGCGAGTTCTACGCCCTGCCGCAGAGCCCGCAGCTGTTCAAGCAGATCCTGATGGTGGCCGGCTTCGACCGCTACTACCAGATCGCGCGCTGCTTCCGCGACGAAGCCCTGCGTGCCGACCGCCAGCTGGAATTCACCCAGCTGGACATGGAGTTCGCCTTCGTCCGCGAACGCGACGTGCAGGATTTCGTCGAGAACATGATCCGCGCCATCTTCAAGGAAGTGGTCGACGTCGAGCTGGATGCCAGCTTCCCGCGCATGACTTGGGCCGAAGCCATGCGCCGCTACGGCTCGGACAAGCCGGACCTGCGCATCGCGCTGGAACTGGTGGACGTGGCCGAGCTGGTCAAGGACAGCGAATTCGCCGTGTTCACCGGCCCGGCTAATGATGCCGAGGGTCGCGTCGCCGCGCTGCGCATCCCGGGCGGCGCCTCGCTGTCGCGCAAGCAGATCGACGAGTACGCCGCGCACGCCGCCAAGTACGGCGCCAAGGGCCTGGCCTACATCAAGATCGCCGAGAACGGCGAAGTCAGCTCGCCGATCCAGAAGTTCTTCAGCGAGGCATCCTTCGCCGCCCTGGTCGCCCACGTCGGCGCCGGCAACGGCGACATCGTGTTCTTCGGTGCCGGTGGCTACAACAAGGTGTCCGACTTCATGGGCGCCCTGCGCCTGAAGGCCGGCAAGGACTTCGGCCTGGTCGCCGACGGCTGGGCCCCGCTGTGGGTCACCGACTTCCCGATGTTCGAGTGGGACGAGGAAGAACAGCGCTACGTCGCCCTGCATCACCCCTTCACCGCACCGGCCGTGGATGACATCGCCGACCTGCGCGCCAACGCCCGTACCGCCGTCTCGCGCGGCTACGACATGGTGCTCAACGGCAATGAAATCGGCGGCGGTTCGATCCGTATCCACCGTCCGGACATGCAGAGCGCAGTGTTCGAACTGCTCGGCATCGGCGCCGAAGAAGCCCGCGCCAAGTTCGGCTTCCTGCTCGACGCGCTGAACTACGGCGCGCCGCCGCACGGTGGCATCGCCTTCGGCATCGACCGCATCGCCGCGCTGATGGCCGGCACCGAATCGATCCGCGACGTCATCCCGTTCCCGAAGACCACCGGTGCACAGGATCTGATGACCGACGCGCCGTCGCCGATCGTCGACGCGCAGCTGGCCGAAGTGCACATCCAGGTTCGCCCCAAGACCAACTGATCAGGAGATCCAGGCAATGACCGAGTTTGCGTTTTCGCTGGAGTGGGAAAAGCTGGGCAATGAAGGCTCCGAGGCCAACCTGGTCACCGAGCGTGCGCGCGTGTTCGGGGGTTGGCTGGTCCGCGTCGGTACCAATCCGGCGGCGATGGCCCTGACCTTCGTCGCCGACGGCGAAGGCCGTTGGGATGGTGAAGACTTCGGCGTCGAGGATTACGAGGACGACGAAGAGGAAGAGTACGACGAGGACGAGGAAGGCGAGGAAGAAGAGGACGAGGACGAAGAGGAATACGAGGAAGAGGACGAGGAAGACGAAGCCGCGGAAGCGCCGGAAAAGGCTTGACCCGCGCGTCGCCCTGACGTCAACTTCCTGCATGTATTCCATCCGCCGCGCCACCGTGGACGACGCGCCGACCCTGTCGGCGCTGGCCGCCCGCACGTTCACCGAAACCTTCGGCCATCTGTACCCGCCGCAGGACCTGCAGGCCTTCCTCGAGGAGGCCTACTCGGTCGAGCGCCAGTGCGTGATCCTGGCCCACCCGGACTACGCGGTGTGGCTGCTGGAGCTGGACGGGGAGGCGGTCGGCCATGCCGCCGCCGGCCCCTGTGGCCTGCCGCATCCGGAGGTGAAGCCCGGTGACGGCGAACTCAAGCGCCTGTATCTCATCAAGACCCAGCAGAGTTGTGGCTGGGGCAGCCGCCTGCTGGAAACCGCACTGGCCTGGCTGGAGCATGAAGGCCCGCGCACGCTGTGGCTGGGCGTGTGGTCGGAGAATTTCGGCGCGCAGCGCTTCTACGCCCGCTACGGGTTCGAGAAAGCCGGCGAGTACCTGTTCCCGGTCGGTGACACCCACGATCTCGAATTCATCCTGCGCCGCGCACCGCGCGTGGCCTGACGTTCACCGCCGCTTGCTGCGCGCGCGTGTTCAATCACCGTACGTTCCTGCCCCGCTGACCGCCAGGCTGTTTGCATGACTCCCCCCGTATTGCTGCTGCATGGCATCTGGAATGCCCGTGCCTGGGTCGGGCCGCTGGCCTGGCGCCTGCGCGCGCGTGGTTTCCAGGTGCACGCCTTCGGTTATTCCTCGGTGTTCGGTGGCCCCGACGTGGCCGTGCCGCAGCTGTTGGAGCGCCTGACCGACGCCGGGCCGTTGTCGCTGGTCGGCCACAGCCTGGGTGGGTTGCTGGCGCTGGAGGCCCTGCGCCGCCAGCCGCAGCTGGATGTTCAGCGCGTGGTCTGCCTGGGCTCGCCGCTGCGTGGCAGCGGCACCGCGCGGTCGCTGTCCGACCATGGCTGGGGCCTGGCGCTGGGGCGCAGCAGCGAGCTGCTGCTGGATGGCCTGCCGGACTGGCAGGGCAAGGCCGAGGTCGGCCTGATCGCCGGCTCGGTGCCGCATGGGCTGGGCAGCCTGCTGGGCGCGATGGACGACGCCTCCGATGGCACGGTGGCGCTGGCCGAGACGCGCCTGCCGGGCCTTTCCGACCATTGCGTGGTGCGCACCAGCCACAGCGGCCTGGTGGTATCGCCCGATGCCGCACGGCAGACCGCGTATTTCCTGCGCCACGGCCAGTTCGACCACAGCCGCGACGCCGCTGCCGCGTAGGTGGGTGGGTGCGGCCGGCCTGCTTTGGTGGGTGCGAACCGTTGGTTCGCACGCTCTCCGCCGGGCATGACCTGCCGGCATCCCTCCGCCCTAGACACGGTTGCAGCGCGCGATCAGGTAGAATCCGCGCCTTGATCCTGAAGCAGCCAGACGGTAGCACCCATGGGTAGAGGCCCCTCCATCGAAGCCCGCAAGAACGCGTCCGACGCGAAGCGCGGCAAGATTTTCACCAAGATCATCCGCGAGATCGGCGTAGCCGCGCGCGGCGGTGGAGGCGACCCCAACAACAACCCGCGCCTGCGCGTGGCGATGGACAAGGGCCTGGCCGTGAACATGTCCAAGGACGTGATCGAGCGCGCCATCAAGAAGGCCACCGGTGAGCTGGAAGGCGTCGACTACGAGGAAATCCGCTACGAGGGCTATGCCCCGGGCGGCGTGGCCGTCATCGTCGACTGCCTGACCGACAACCGCGTGCGCACCGTGGCCGATGTCCGCCATGCGTTCAGCAAGTGCGGCGGCAACATGGGCACCGAAGGCTCGGTGGCGTTCATGTTCAAGCGCCTGGGCGTGCTCAGCTTCGCCCCGGGGGCCGATGAAGAGGCGATCACCGAGGCGGCCATCGAGGCCGGCGCCGATGACATCGTGGTCTACCCGGACGACGGTGCGATCGATGTGGTCACCAGTCCTGACGCGTTCAACGCGGTCAAGGACGCGATGGCTGCGGCCGGCCATGTCGCCGGCCACGCCGAGATCACCTTCCGCGCGGACAACGACATCAAGGTCGAGGGCGAGGTCGCCCTGCAGGTCAAGAAGCTGCTGGACATGCTCGAAGACCTGGACGACGTGCAGGACGTGTACTCCAACGCCGAACTCGGCGCCGACGCCTACGCCTGAGCCGTCCTGACGGCCTGGGCGCGGGCCGTTGAACGGTCACCGCGGACAGACATGAGCCCATACGCCTGCCAGCGCTTCCCGTTCCGTCCCGCCAGGAGTGCGGCATGACCCGCATCCTCGGCATCGACCCCGGTTCGCAGCGGACCGGGGTCGGCATCATCGATGTCGACGCCGCCGGCCGCGTCAGCCACGTGCACCACCAGCCGCTGGTGCTGCTGGGCGCCGACGATTTCCCGCAGCGCATGAAGCTGCTGGTGCTGGGCCTGGCCGACCTGTGCCGGGAATACCAGCCCAACGAAGTGGCCATCGAAAAGGTCTTCATGGCCCGCAACCCCGATTCGGCGCTGAAGCTGGGCCAGGCCCGTGGCGCGGCGATTTCCGCCGTGGTGCTGCGTGACCTGCCGGTGCACGAATATGCTGCCAGCGAGATCAAGCTGGCGGTGGTCGGTCGCGGTGGCGCCGAAAAGCAACAGGTTCAACACATGGTCGGGCTCATGCTCAACCTGAAAACCAAGCTGCAGGCCGACGCGGCCGACGCGTTGGCGGTGGCGATCACCCATGCCCACGTGAGGGCAACGGCCAACCGCCTGGGGCTCAGCGCCCGCCAGGCGTGGGGCCGCAAATGAGGAGCTGCACGCAATGATCGGTCGACTGCGCGGCATCGTCGCCTACAAGGCGCCGCCGTGGCTGGTGGTGGACGTGAACGGGGTGGGCTACGAGCTGGAGGCGCCGATGAGCACCTTCTACGACCTGCCCGAGCTCGGCCGCGAGGTCACCCTGTATACCCATTATTCGCAGAAGGAAGACAGCGTCTCGCTGTACGGCTTCCTGCGCGAGGGCGAGCGGCGCCTGTTCCGCGACGTGCAGAAGGTCAGCGGCATCGGCGCGAAGATCGCGCTGGCCGTGCTGTCCGGGGTGACCGTCGAGGAGTTCGCGCGCATGGTCCAGGCCGGTGACATCACCGCGCTGACCCGCATTCCGGGCATCGGCAAGAAGACCGCCGAGCGCATGGTGCTGGAACTGCGCGACCGCGCCGCCCAGTTCGGCGCGGGCGGCGCGTTGCCCACCGGCAGTGGCCCGGCCCCGGCCGATCCGTTGTCCGACGCCACCGTGGCCCTGCAGCAGCTGGGCTACAAGCCGGCCGAAGCGGCGCGCATGGCGCGTGATGCCTTCAATGAAGGCGACGAAGTGGCCACCGTGATCCGCAAGGCGCTGCAGTCGGCGCTGCGCTGAGCCGCCTTCCTTTCCCCCAACGAACCGCCTGAGCCCCGCCAGGAGTCCCATGTCCAGCAGTCAAACCCCGCACGCAGCCGCCCCCGGTGGCCACGGTCACGCCCCTCCCGCGGGAGGCATGGCGCTGATCATCGGTGCGATCGGCGTGGTCTTCGGCGATATCGGTACCAGCCCGCTGTACACCCTGAAGGAGGCGTTCTCACCGCACTACGGGCTCAACAGCGACCATGACACCGTGCTGGGCGTGCTGTCGCTGGCGTTCTGGGCGCTGAACATCGTGGTCACGCTGAAGTACGTGACCATCATCATGCGCGCCGACAACGACGGCGAGGGCGGCATCATGGCGCTGATGGCGCTGACCCAGCGCACATTGCGCAACGGGTCGCGCTCGGCCTATGTGGTCGGCATCCTCGGTATCTTCGGCGCCTCGCTGTTCTTCGGCGACGGTGTGATCACCCCGGCGATCTCGGTGCTGGGTGCGGTTGAAGGCCTGGAGGTGGCCGCGCCCGGGCTGCATGCCTTCATTGTGCCGATCACGGTGGTGGTGCTGCTGATGGTGTTCGCCGCGCAGCGCTTTGGCACCGAGAAGATCGGCAAGGCGTTCGGCCCGATCACCTCGGTCTGGTTCATTTCGCTGGCCGCGATCGGCATCTACAACATCGTAGACGCACCGGAAGTGCTCAAGGCCTTCAACCCGTGGTGGGCGATCCGCTTCTTCATGGAGCACAGCTGGCACGGCATCTTCATCCTGGGCGCGGTGGTGCTGGCGGTGACCGGTGGCGAGGCGCTGTACGCCGACATGGGCCACTTCGGCGCCAAGCCGATCCGCCACGCCTGGTATTTCTTCGTGCTGCCGTGCCTGGTGCTGAACTACCTGGGGCAGGGCGCACTGGTGCTCAACCACCCCGAGGCGCTGAAAAACCCGTTCTTCGAGGCAGTACCGCCGTGGGCGCTGTACCCGATGATCATCCTGGCCACGATGGCGGCGGTGATCGCCTCGCAGTCGGTCATCACCGGTGCGTTCTCGGTCTCGCGCCAGGCCATGCAGCTGGGTTACATCCCGCGTATGCGCATCAAGCACACCTCGCACGACACCATCGGCCAGATCTACATCCCGGGCATCAACTGGGGCATCGCGGTGATGGTGATCGGCCTGGTGCTGGCCTTCCGCAGCTCGTCGAACCTGGCCGTGGCCTACGGCATCTCGGTATCGGCCACCATGCTGATCGATACCCTGCTGCTGGCGCTGGTGGCGCGTTCGCTGTGGCCGAAGGCGCGCAACTGGATCCTGCCGCTGTGCGTGGTGTTCTTCATCATCGACCTCGGCTTCGTCATCGCCAACGGCGCCAAGCTGCTGCAGGGCGCCTGGTTCCCGGTGGTGCTGGGCATCTTCCTGTTCACCATGATGCGCACCTGGCGCCGTGGCCGCGAGCTGCTGCGCGATGAAATCCGCAAGGACGGCATCCGCCTGGATACCTTCCTGCCGGGCCTGATGCTGGCGCCGCCGGTGCGCGTGCCGGGCACCGCGGTGTTCCTCACCGCCGACCCGACCGTGGCTCCGCACGCGCTGATGCACAACCTCAAGCACAACAAGGTGCTGCACGAGCGCAACGTGTTCCTGCACGTGGAAACCCTGCCGATCCCGTATGCGATGGAAGGGCAGCGGCTGAAGATCGAATCGGTGGGCGACGAGTTCTACCGGGTCTACGTGCGCTTCGGCTTCATGGAAACCCCGGACGTGCCGCTGGCGCTGATGCGCTCGTGCGACCACGGTGGCATCTACTTCGACCCGATGGACACCACCTTCTTCGCCAGCCGCGAGACCATCGTCGCCACCGCCAACCGTGGCATGCCGATCTGGCGCGACAAGCTGTTCGCGTTGATGCATCGCAACGCCGCGCCGGCGACGGGGTTCTTCCGGATTCCGGGCAACAGATTGGTGGAATTGGGCGCCCAAGTGGAGATCTAGGGCCGCTTCCTTCCTCGATACCGCCATGCTTCCATCCACGCATGGCGTGGATCTACTGTGTCGACCAAGGTCGACACCCACCAGGAGCAGCCATGTCATTCCGACAGATCGCAGGAATCTGTCGAAGGCGGGGTGGGTCCGGTTGCGGGGGTGTGAGCGGCATGGATGCCGCGACCAAGCCCCCATGGATGGGTTTACGGCGTCCCCCGCAACCGGACCCACCCCGCCATCCCGCAGGAAACCGGCTTTTGAAGTTGACGTTGCCGTTAGCGGGTGCCGGGCGCAGCCCGGCCGAAACCCGTACTTTTGCCGCATAATCAGCACATGACCGACGACCGCATCATCGGCGCCGGCGCCACCCGCGAGGATGACGCCGCCGACGCCAGCATCCGCCCCAAGCGGCTAGCCGACTACCTCGGCCAGGTGCCGGTGCGCGAGCAGATGGAAATCTACATCCAGGCGGCCAAGGGTCGTGGCGACGCGCTGGACCACGTGCTGATCTTCGGGCCGCCCGGCCTGGGCAAGACTACCCTCAGCCACGTCATCGCCAACGAGCTGGGCGTGGCCCTGCGGGTCACCTCCGGCCCGGTGATCGAGAAGGCCGGTGACCTGGCCGCGCTGCTGACCAACCTGCAGCCGCACGATGTGCTGTTCATCGACGAGATCCATCGCCTGTCGCCGGTGGTCGAGGAAGTGCTGTACCCGGCCATGGAAGATTTCCAGATCGACATCATGATCGGCGAGGGCCCTGCGGCCCGTTCGATCAAGATCGACCTGCCGCCGTTCACCCTGATCGGCGCCACCACCCGCGCCGGCCTGCTGACCGCGCCGCTGCGCGACCGCTTCGGCATCGTCCAGCGCCTGGAGTTCTACAGCGTCGAAGAGCTGACCCGGATCGTGCGCCGCTCGGCCAGCATCCTCGGCATCGACTGCACCGCCGATGGCGCTGGCGAGATCGCGCGCCGCGCGCGTGGCACGCCGCGTATCGCCAACCGCCTGCTGCGCCGCGTGCGCGACTATGCCCAGGTCAAGGCCGGTGGCCACATCGACGAGGCTGTCGCGCAGGCCGCGATGCAGATGCTGAAGGTTGACCCGGAGGGCTTCGACGAGCTCGATCGGCGCCTGCTGAAGACCATGGTCGATTACTTCGATGGTGGCCCGGTGGGCATCGAATCGCTGGCCGCGGCGCTGTCCGAGGAACGTGGCACGCTGGAAGACGTGGTCGAACCGTACCTGATCCAGCAGGGCTTCCTGGTGCGCACCGCGCGCGGCCGCATGGCCACACACAAGGCCTACCGGCACATGGGCCTGAAGCCGAAGAACCCGCCGCAGGACCTGTTCGCGGAGGTTCCCGATGTCGGTTGAGCCGCGATTCAGTTGGCCGACACGCATTTACTGGGAAGATACGGACGCTGGCGGGGTGGTCTACCACGCCCGCTACGTGGCCTTCATGGAACGGGCCCGGACCGAATGGATGCGTGCGCTGGGCTACGGCCAGGAGCGCATGCGCGCCGAGCACGGCATGGTCTTCGCGGTGCGCTCGATGCAGATGGATTTCATCAGGCCAGCACGGCTGGATGACACCCTGCAGGTGAGCGCCACGCTGGTCCAGCTGAAGAAGGCCAGCATGGTCTTCGACCAGCAGATCCTGCGCGACGGCGAGCTGCTGCTGTCGGCCCAGGTCCGCATCGCCGCACTGGAAGCGGCCAGTTTCCGCCCGCGCGGCATGGACGAATCCGTCCTTGCGGTGCTGCAACCCCACCTCCACCCCGAATCCGAACACTGAGGAACAACGGATGATCGCAACGCTCCTGGCCCTGCAGGCCACGGTCACCGAGGCACTGCCGGCCGACGTCAGCAACGCCGCGACACAGACCCTTGCCCAGGCCACCACCGGCGGCGGCATCAACTACCTCGAACTGATGGCCAAGGCCAGCCTGCCGGTGAAGATCATCGTGCTGCTGCTGCTGGTCGGCTCGTTCGTCAGCTGGGTGATCATTTTCCGCAAGGCCCGCGTGTTCAAGCAGGCCACCCGCGAAGCCGACGAGTTCGAGAACCGCTTCTGGTCCGGCGCCGACCTGGGCAAGCTGTACAGCTCGGCCACTGATCGCAGCCGCAACGTCGGCGGCCTGGAGGCGATCTTCGAAGCCGGCTTCCGCGAGTACACCCGCCTGCGCGACAAGCGCCGGCTGGATGGCCGTGCGCAGCTGGAAGGCGCACAGCGCGCCATGCGCACCACCTACACCCGCGAAGTGGACCAGCTCGAGCGCAACCTGGAACTGCTGGCCAACATCGGTTCGACCGCCCCGTACGTGGGCCTGGTCGGTACCGTGTTCGGCATCATGGTGACCATGCACGACATGATCAGCAGCGGCGCGCAGGCCGGCATCGCCGCCGTTGCGCCGGGTATTTCCGAAGCACTCTTTGCCACCGCCATCGGCCTGTTCGTGGCGATTCCGGCGGTGTGGGCCTACAACCGCTTCACCACCCGCGTGGAGCGCATGTCGGTGCGGTTCGAGACCTTCGCCGAAGAGTTCAGCTCCATCCTGCAGCGCCAGAGCGCTGGCGACGAGTAAGCGCCTGACCCGGGAGTCCAAGCCATGTCCGCTGCCATCGGTCGCCGCAAGCGCCGCAAGCTGAAATCGGAAATCAACGTCGTTCCCTACATCGACGTCATGCTGGTGCTGCTGATCATCTTCATGGTCACCGCGCCGCTGCTCACCCTGAGCTTCGACGTCGACCTGCCGCAGTCCAACGCCAAGGCGCTGGAAAGCAAGCAGGACCCGGTGATCGTCTCGGTACGCCAGGACGGCCAGCTCAGCCTTAAGCTGCCCGACGCCAAGGAACCGGCCGCCGTGTCGGCCGAGGAACTGGAAGGCCGCCTGGCCGGCATCGCCGCCCAGGACAAGGGCGTGCGCGTGATCGTCGCCGCCGACCGTGCCGTGGCCTATGAAAAGGTCATCGCCGCGATGGATGTGATCAAGCGCGCCAAGGTAGACAAGGTAGGCCTGGCCACCGATGCACGCTGACGCCCTGCCACCTCCGCATCAGCGCGAACCCGGCTGGGGCCTGCCCCTGGCGCTGGCGGTGCTGGTGCATCTGCTGGTCGCGCTGATCTTCATCGGCGCCTGGCTGTGGTCGCCCGAGCGCAACACCGATGCCGCTGCCGGCGACCCGTCGGTCGAGGCCAGCCTGGCGCTGTCCGCGTCCGAAGCGTCCGCCGCGCGCCAGGCGCTGCGCCAGTCGGAGAAGCTGGAAGACCTGCCGCCGCCGGTCGCCGAACCGATCCCGGTGCCGGAAGACACCGTGCCGCCCCCGCAGCCGATTCCCGAGCCGCGCCCGCAGGACGCGCCGACACCGCAGCAGCAACAGGCGCAGGAGCGTGTCGCGCAGCCGGATACCAAGGACCAGGAAGCGGCCAACGCGCTGGCCATCTCGCAGGAGAAGGCCAAGCAGGAGCAGGAAGCCAAGCGCCGCCAGGAGCAGATCGACCTGACCGAACGCAAGCGCCAGGAAGAAGCGGAGCAGAAGCTGCGCCTGGCCAAGCAGCAGGAAGAAGACGCCAAGAAGAAGCTGGCCGACCAGGCGCGTCAGGCTGCGGACAAGGCCGAGGCCGAGAAGCAGAAGAAGATCGCCGAGATCCGTGCCAAGCGTGAGCAGGCCGAGAAGGAAGCCAAGCTGGCCGAGCAGAAACTGCGCCAGGTGGCTGCCGCGCGCAATGCTGCCGGTACGGCCGCTGCCGGCGCCAGTGGTGCCGCGCAGCCGGCGGCCGGTGGCGGTGGCAACAGTGATGACCTGACCGCCAAGTACGCTGCGGCCATCCAGGCCAAGGTGCGCGACACCTGGACGCGTCCGGACAGCGTGCCGCTGGGGCAGAAGTGCCAGGTGACGATCACCCAGATTCCGGGTGGCCAGGTGCTGCAGGCCAAGGTTGGCGCCAACTGCCCCTATGACGAGGCCGGCAAGCGCTCGATCGAGGCCGCCGTGCTCAATGCCCAGCCGCTGCCGTACCGGGGCTTCGAGTCGGTGTTCAACCGCACGCTCAACCTGACCTTCACTGCGCAGGATTGATCGAGCGGGGCAGGGCGGCCGTCCGGTCGCCGCTGGCCCCGGCCACCATCAAGGTGGCCGCGACGTTAACGGTGCGTGAGAGCACGGGCTGGAACTGACCCGGAATTCACGTACCCTTGGTTCATGATTGCGAAGCGGTTCACTTCCGCTTTGCTATCCCTCGTTCCGGTTTCCCCCTATTGAGCGCTCCATGAAAAAGATGCCTCGCTGGCTTGCCGTGTTTGCGGCCCTGTTGCTGCCTTTCGCTGCCGTCGCGCAGCAGAAGGGGCTGGATATCGACATCATCGGCGGCAATGCCTCCGCGCTGCCGATCACCATCGTGCCGATGCCCTACCAGGGTTCGGCGGCTGCACCGCAGACCGACGTCGCCGGCGTGGTCCGCGCCGACCTCGAGCGTTCGGGCCAGTTCCGCACGCTGCCGGAAGCGCAGATCGTCGAAAAGCCGGTGCGCGGCGGCGACATCCAGTTCGCCACCTGGCGCGCGCTGAAGCAGAACTACATCGTGGTCGGCCGCGTGCTCGACGCCGGTGCAGGCGCCTACCGCGTCGAATACGAACTGTTCGACGTGCCCAAGGGCGAGCGCCTGCTGGGCCTGGCGATGACCGCCCGTGGCAATGCCATGCGTGACGTCGCCCACCAGATGGCCGATGCCATCTACGAGAAGATCACCGGTGTGCGCGGCGCCTTCTGGACCCGCATCGCCTACGTGACCGCCAGCGGCAAGGGCGACGCCATGCGCTATGCGCTGATGGTGGCCGACTCCGATGGCTACAACCCGCAGACCATCGTGCGTTCGGCCGAGCCGCTGCTGTCGCCGTCGTGGAGCCCGGATGGCGGCAAGCTGGCCTACGTCAGCTTCGAGCGTGGCAACTCGGCGATCTACATCCAGAACATCGCCACCGGCGCACGCGAGCTGGTCACCAGCTTCCGCGGCATCAACAGCGCCCCGGCGTTCTCGCCGGACGGCCGCAAGCTGGCCCTGACCCTGTCGCGTTCGGGTAATCCGGAAATCTACGTGATGGACCTGGGCAGCAAGCAGCTGACCCAGCTGACCAACCACTTCGCCATCGACACCGAGCCGACCTGGGCACCGGATGGCAGCGCGGTGTACTTCACCTCCGACCGCGGCGGCCGTCCGCAGGTCTACAAGGTTGGTGCGGGCGGCGGCAGCGCCGAGCGCGTGACCTTCCAGGGCAACTACAACGCCAAGCCCACCGTGTCCTACGATGGCAAGAAGATCGCCGTCGCCCAGGGTTCGGGCAACAGCTACAAGATCGCGATGATGGACAGCTCGCTGGGTTCGCCCCGCTGGAGCACGCTGTCCCCGGGTTCGCTGGATGAATCGCCGAGCTTCGCGCCCAACGCAAGCATGGTGTTGTACGCCGCCCGCGAAGGTGGCCGTGGTGTGTTGTATGCCGTTTCGGCCGATGCGCGGGTCCGCCAGCGCCTGGTCCTGGCCGATGGTGATGTGCGCGAACCGGCATGGTCCCCATACCGTACCCAGCGCTAAAAGAGTGTTAATATTTTCGCTGTCTTGAACCCCTCATCGGCCTAGGAGCCACAAAGGTATCGCCATGAACAAGTCCACCCGCGTTCTGCTTGTTTCCCTGCTGTCTGTGGCCGTCCTGGCCGGTTGCTCGAAGAAGGTGAAGGAAGAGCCGGCAGCCCCGGTTGACACCGGCACCTCGACCACCACCCCGACCGGCCCGTCGACCTCCGGCCTGTACGGCCCGGGCGACCTGGACACCGACGCTTGCCTGCGCCAGCGCGTTGTCTACTTCGACCTGGACAAGGAAGACGTGAAGCCGGAATTCCAGGCCATCATGGCGTGCCACGCCAAGTACCTGCGTGACCGTCCGTCCTCGCGCATCACCCTGCAGGGCCACACCGACGAGCGCGGTTCGCGCGCGTACAACCAGGCCCTGGGCGAGCGTCGTGGCAACGGCGTCAACTCGGCCCTGCAGGCCAACGGTGGTTCGGCTTCGCAGCTGACCGTCGTGTCCTACGGTGAAGAGCGTCCGGTCTGCACCGAGTCGAACGAGTCCTGCTGGTCGCAGAACCGTCGCGTCGAAATCGTCTACACCGCGCAGTAATCCATGCGCATTGGCATCAAACTGATGCTGGTCGTTGCGGCAGCCCTCGTGGCTGCCGTACCGGCGCATGCACAGCGACAGAGCCTGGCCGACCGTGTCGGCGCGCTCGAGCAGCAGATGTACAACAACAGTGCCAACCAGGACCTGTTGAACCAGATCAATCAGCTGCGGCAGCAGGTCACCAGCCTGCAGGCCTCGATCGAGCAGTTGCAGCACGACAACGCCCAGCTCAAGCAGTCCGCCCAGGACCAGTACCTGGATCTGGACAGCCGCCTGAACCGGTTGGAAGGGGGCAACGCCGCCCCGGCCCTGCCGCCTGTTCCGGCGACTGCGCCGAAGGCCGCTCCGGCCCCGGCAACCCCAGCAGCGGCGGCCACTTCCGAGCGGCCGCCTTCCGTCCATGGTGATGCCGGCAGCCTTGCCGCTACCGGCGACGAGCGCACCTCGTACAACGTGGCCTTCGAATCGCTGAAGGCCGGCAAGTACGACGATTCGGCGCAGCTGTTCCTGAGCTTCCTGCAGCTGTACCCGAACGGCGTCTACGCGCCGAACGCGCTGTACTGGCTGGGCGAGAGCTATTACGCCACCCGCAATTTCCCGATGGCCGAGACCCAGTTCCGTGAACTGCTCTCGCGCTATCCGACCCACGACAAGGCCGCTGGCGGCCTGCTCAAGGTCGGCCTCTCGCAGTATGGCGAGGGCAAGGTCGACCAGGCCCAGCAGACGCTGGAGACCGTCGTGGCGCAATACCCCGGCTCGGACGCCGCGCGCACCGCGCAGGACCGCCTGCAGTCGATCCGGCTGGGCAAGCAGATCCGCTGATCCGGCGTACAATACGTTCCCTGTAGAGCCGAGCCCCCGCTCGGCTGTTTGCGTTTCCGGCTGCCGTAACGCCGGCCGGGCTGCGTTGTCCCGGCCGGGCCATGCCGCCCGGTCGCTGCTGTAGAGCCGGGCCATGCTCGGCTGCTTTCGTTACCGGCCACGGTAGCCCCCCGCCACGTGCCCCACCAAGACGTACCCGCCATGACCGCCGTTATCCCGTCCAATGCCGTCGCCACCCCCAGCGACATCGTGCAGTCGCCGCTGCCACGCCTGAAGATCACCGAGATCTTCACCTCGCTGCAGGGCGAAGCCGATACCGCCGGCTGGCCGACCGTGTTCGTGCGCCTGACCGGCTGCCCACTGCGTTGCCAGTATTGCGACACCGCCTATGCCTTCCACGGCGGCACGTGGTGGGACATCGACGACATCGTGGCCGAGGTGCTGGCCCAGGGCGTGCGCCATGTCTGCGTGACCGGTGGCGAGCCGCTGGCGCAGAAGCGCTGCCTGGTACTGCTGCAGAAGCTGTGCGATGCCGGCATGGACGTCTCGCTGGAAACCTCCGGCGCGCTGGACGTCAGTGCAGTGGATCCGCGCGTATCGCGCGTGGTCGACATCAAGACCCCGGGTTCGGCCGAAGTGGCGCGCAACCGCTGGGACAACCTGCCGCTGCTGACTGCGCGCGACCAGATCAAGTTCGTCATCTGCAGCCGTGAGGATTACGACTGGGCCAAGGCCCTGCTGGCCGAGCACGAGCTGGTGAAGCGTTGCACCGTGTTCTTCTCGCCCAGCAAGGGCGAGATCAGCGCGCGCCAGCTGGCCGACTGGATCGTCGAAGACCGGCTGCCGGTGCGCTTCCAGATGCAGTTGCATAAAATCCTGTGGAACGACGAGCCGGGCCGGTGAGCCTGGGCGGCGTCCCCTGATGTAGTTCCGGCGCGGGACAGCGTGCTGGCTTTCCCCTCCCAACCGGATGTTTTACCCATGAAGAAGGCAGTCGTGCTTCTCTCCGGCGGCATGGATTCAGCCGCCGTCATCGCCATGGCCCAGGAACAGGGCTTCGCCGTGCATGCCCTGAGCGTGCGCTATGGCCAGCGCCACACCTCCGAACTGGATGCGGCCGCGCGCGTGGCCAAGGCGCAGGGCGTGGTCGCGCACAAGACCGTGGACGTGGACCTGCGCAGCATCGGCGGCTCGGCGCTGACCGACGACATCGACGTGCCCGAGGCCGGCGGTGCCGGCATCCCGGTCACCTACGTGCCGGCGCGCAACACCATCATGCTGTCGCTGGCCCTGGGCTGGGCCGAAGTGCTCGGCGCCAACGACATCTTCTGCGGCGTCAACGCCGTGGACTACTCCGGCTACCCGGACTGTCGCCCCGAGTTCGTGGCCGCGTTCCAGGCACTGGCCAACCTGGCCACCAAGTCGGGCGTGGAAGGCGCGGGCATCAAGGTGCACGCACCGCTGCAGTTCCTCAGCAAGGGCCAGATCGTCAGCGAAGGCGTGCGCCTGGGCGTGGACTTCGGTTTGACCGTGTCCTGCTACAACGCCGATGCCAACGGCGCCGCCTGTGGCCACTGCGACGCCTGCCGCCTGCGCGCGCAGGGCTTCGCCGAAGCCGGCGTGGCCGACCCGACGCTGTACGCCTGACCGCCTCTGGTAGTGCCGGCCGCTGGCCGGCTTCCCCGATGCATGTGAAATCCCGGATGGTGGATGCGAACCGCTCCCTCGGTGGGTGCGAACCGTTGGTTCGCACTCCCTGACCCGCCGGGCACAGCCCAGCGTTACCGCTGCCGCAACCACCCCGACGCTTCAATAAACGCCCGCACCGCCCCCGCATCGGCGTAGTCCAACTCGATCATCCGCGCGATCGCCGCCTTCTCATCCGCCTGCTGCTGCATGTACTCCTGCGCGATGCGATACCCGGCGTAATAGCCCACATCACTCACCCCGAACGGGTTGCGGGCGCTGTTGTGCAGCCAGTTATCCAAGGCATCGCCGTCCATCTCGGCGATGAAGCGCGTGCGGATCCCGGTCTCGCATCGCGCTGATGCGCCCGGCACGAACCGCACAACCGACGGGGCAGAGCCAGGCGATGTTGTCGGCGGCGAGCTGGGATGCGGTGGACGCTGTGTGGATCCAGCACGGGCAGGCCGGACGGAGCGTGCCGGCCCCTGGCCGGCGACCGCGGCACCCCCAGGCTTCGCGCGGCCCCTCAAAGTAGGGTAGAATGCCCACCCCGCCGAAAGGCTGGGGCAATGCAATGGGCCGTTAGCTCAGTCGGTAGAGCAGAAGACTTTTAATCTTTTGGTCGAAGGTTCGAATCCTTCACGGCCCACCAATTGCATCAATGATTTAGGCGCCCTTGCGGCGCCTTTTTCATATTTCCGGAAAAATTAAGTGGTTCCACGCTCGAGCACGTGCGGCTTATGAGGCAGTTGAACCACCGGCAGTTCGTGGTCGTATCGCTATCGCATCTCTTCGGTGACGTGACCATATGCGTTCTTGCGGTGCCTTCGGTGAGGCCCCGATGTTGTAGCCCACACAAGGCCAAACGCTTGGCGTCGGATGTGACCGACGCGAATACCTCGGTGATGACGCGATGGAGCGTCCCCCCAGTGGGTGAAGCTACCTGCCTGCGCCGCTGCTGGCCCATATCTTCATTTCCCGTCTGACGAATCAAAATTCTGCCGACATTGGCGGAATTCCTCCGCATGAGCCACTACCCATGTCCACATGGGAATCATCAGTACAAGAAGGTCCTTGCCCAGCGCTGTGATGCTGTACTCCACATGTGGCGGTACTTCGCGGAAATCCTGCCGGCTGATCAACCCGTCACGTTCCAATTGCCGGAGGGTGCGCGTAAGCATGCGCTGGGTGATCCCCTTCATCCGTCGCGCGACCTCGGCATGACGCAGCGTTCCATACACGCCAAGCGCATGGATGATACCCAGGGACCAGCGGCTACCAGCGTGCGCCAGAACCTCCCGGCGCAGTCCATCTTCGTCCTCGCTCATCCCGTCGCATATGGCTTGAGAGTGCCTTAGGAGTTCTTCCGGACTCATGAACGGTGCGGTCGGTATCATCGATGTGCCTTCTTACGTGTGGGCCATTAGGCGAGCAGAATCGCCGCCATCGTACACACACAAGGCGATTTCCATGTCATCTATCAGCACTACCCCCTCTCGGTCGATCCTGGTGCTCGGCGCAGGCGAGCTTGGAATGCCTGTCATCCGGAACCTTGCACGTTTGGCCGTAAGTCATCCAGGCACACGGATCAGTGTGATGCTACGGGTGACGTCGATCGACTCAGAACGGCCGGAGAAGCAGCGGGTGGTTGATGAAATCCGCGCCTTGGGGGTGAATATCGTTGCTGGCGATCTGGTAACTGAATCAGTAGAAGCGTTGGCGGCCACCTTCGCGCAGTTCGACACAGTGATTGGATGCACCGGCTATGCCGCAGGCCGCGATACGCCAATGAAGGTCGCGCGTGCGGCGGTGAAGTCTGGTATTCCCCGCTACTTCCCTTGGCAGTTCGGTGTCGATTTCGATGCCATTGGGCGCGGTGGCCCCCAGGATCTGTTCGACGCCCAGCTGGACGTGCGCGAGTATCTGCGTTCGCAGACTGCGATGGATTGGGTGATCATCTCCACTGGGATGTTCACCAGCTACCTCTTCGAGCCCGACTTCGGCGTGGTCGACCTGATTGGGCATAAAGTGAACGCCCTGGGTTCGGCGAGCAACGCGGTCACCTTGACCACGCCGGATGATATCGGCGCAATGACAGCGCGCATCGTGTTCCACACACCTGCGATCCGCAACGAGATCGTGTATCTGGCAGGTGACACCATCCGCTACGGCGACCTTCCGGATATTCTGCAGAAGGCGTTCGGCGAACCTTTCGAGCTGACGATCTGGGGTGTACCCCAGCTCATGCAGGAACTGGCTAACGACCCGGGCAACATGATAAAGAAGTATCGCGCGGCCTTTGCCCAAGGGAGGGGCGTTGCGTGGGATGTGGAGCGAACCTTCAATGCGAAGATCGGGGCCGAGCTGCAGGGCGTGCAGGCGTGGCTGGATTCCAACGTGCAGCGCTCCTGATTTGCCACTGGATTGTGAGGAGGCGCCTGGGCGCCTTTCTCATTGCCGTTCCCGACCGCACACTCACGATGGTTGTACGTCGCGGCACACCAGTTCGCCAACGACTCGGCAACCGGCGTCAAACGGTGGAGTCTTGGTCGTGGATCCCGTGCGTATCGCTTGAGACGCCGGAAAAATTGTCGAGTGAGCTTAGGACCTGCAATGGTTCCACGCTCGATGGGCGGAAAAATAGAGCGGCGCAACCGGTTGTTCTCAAAGGAAGCGCCAGCCTTCTTTTAATCTTTTGGTCGAAGGTTCGAATCCTTCACGGCCCACCATTGCACCAATGACCCAGGTCATTCGAAAAGGCACCGCCAAGCGGTGCCTTTTTTGTGCCGCTCGTCCAGGGCAATTACTTCGTCCGCGCAGTCTTCGCCTTAGCCGCCGCCGCGTCGGCAGCCTCCTGAGCGGCCGTTGCTGCCGCATTCGCAGAGCGTGCCGCCTCCGCTTGAGCCGCGTCGAAGTCGGCCTGCCGCTGTGCACGGGTTCTGCGTTCCCGTTCCATCGCTGCGGCAAAGCTCTCCGGATGCTTTGCAGCACAGGCCTCCTGCACCAGTTGCACGGCACGATCGGACAGCCCGGGCTGGATGTTGCCGAGCAGGCAGTCGGCGTACGGTACGGGCGCGGTCGGGCTGGCGGCCAGCGCGGCGATGAGCACGGCATTCAACATGTAAACCTCCTTGTAGGTTTCGAAGGGACTGGCGACCCGTCCGGCCCAAGTATGGACCGGTTATGGGTGCAACGGCGGCTACGCCGGGCGGATATCCCGGCATACCAGTTCCGCCAGCCCGCGGCAGGCGAAGAACAACCCATCGATTACCCCTTCATCCAGATGGCGGTCGGACGTGGCCATCGACCGGCAGCGTTCGGCGGCGTGCAGCATTTCCGCCACGGTCAGCATGCCGACGGCGGCACGTTCCGCGCGTGCCATTGCCTGATCACGATCCGGCGGCAGATCGGTTTCCGGCCAGGGCAGGCCGTCGGCGCCGTCGCCATCGCGGATGCGCTTGAGGCACCCCCAGAACGTGCTGAGATCCGGCGCGGGGTTGTCGTCGTCATTGACGCTGTCGGGGGGCAGTAGGGCGCTTGGGGCGGACGTCGGGTCATCTCGGATTCCTCGGCTCTTGGGCAGTAGCGCCACCGTGCAGGACGGGTGGCGGACGGTGCATGGCTGCAAGCCCGGAGACATCACGCAGTAACCGGCGGGTCCGAAAACCCCCACGCACCGCCCGCCATGAAGGCCGACGGATCGCGAACGCGACATATCCGTGCAGGCTCCCTGTAGAGCCGTGCCATGCTCGGCTGCGCCTCGCGTGGGGTGCTTAGCCGAGCGTGGGCTCGGCTCTACAGTGATCCATCCACGCAGGGTGCGGATCTACGCATCTGGCAGGGGTGTTGAGCGTGCCGAAGCCTCCAATGCCTACCGCTGGGCGCTATGCTCGGCCTCTTTCCCAGGATGGGTTTTCCCCATGCGTCTCATCGTGCTGCCGCTGTTGTTGTCCGCCATCTCCGCCGCACCCTTGATGGCGGCCGAGCCAGCGCTGGCCGCACAATCAGCCACCGCAACTCCACTGGTCATTGGCGAGACCTTCACCGTACAGTCGAAGGCGCTGGGCGAAACCCGCCGCATCAACGTCTACCGCCCGCAGCCGTGGGGCCTGGACCCGAAGACGCCGCTGCCGGTGCTCTACATGCCCGACGGTGGTATCGGCGAGGACTTCCTGCATGTGGCCGGGCTGGTGCAGGTACTGAGCGCCAACGGCAGCATGCGTCCGTTCCTGCTGGTCGGCATCGAGAACACCGAACGCCGCCGCGACATGACCGGCCCCAGCAAGGATCCGCAGGACCAGAAGATCGCGCCGCGCATCGGTGGCTCGGCGGCTTACCGCACGTTCCTGCGCGATGAACTGATGCCGCAGGTGCGCCAGCGCTACCCGACCACCGACGAGCGCGCGCTGATCGGCGAGTCGCTGGCTGGCCTGTTCGTGGTCGAGACGCTGCTGCAGGAACCGACGCTGTTCAACAGCTACATCGCGCTGGACCCCAGCCTGTGGTGGAACCGGGGAACGATGCTGGCGGGTGCAGCCAAGCAGCTGCCGGCAGTGACGCGTGCGCAGCCGAGCGTGTTCCTGGCCAGCAGCGGGCAGCCGGAGCTGGCAGCCTCTGCCGCGCAGCTGGCAACGCTGCTGGAGCAGCCCTCGCCGTCGCCGCTGGTGAAGTACCTGCCACTGCCGGAGGAAACCCACGCCACGATCTATCATCCGGCCGCATTGCAGGCGCTGCGCACGCTGTTCCCGGCACCGCCGCCGGCCTCGCCCTGACCGCACTGGCACCGCGTTGCGCGCCATGCAAGGATGCGGCAGCGGCGCCATCCGGTGCGCCGACCGCAACGGGAGCGTGTGGATGCAGCGTGTGCGTGGATGGAGTGTGGCGGCCTGCCTGGCCGTGAGTGGTTGTGCGATGTCGGTGGCACCGCCGGCAACGCAGAGTGAAGCGAAGGAAAGCGCGGCCACCGCTGCGCCGGGCGTGGTGCTGCCGGATACCGAAGCGCTGCGCGTGCACGATCCGGTCGGCCGCGATTATCCGGTCTGGGTGGCGTTGCCGGCCGACTACGCCGCACATCCGGAGAAGCACTACCCGGTGCTGTACGTGACAGACGCGCTGTACAGCTTCCCGCTGGTGCGCAGCGTGCGCAGCATGGTGGGGCAGAAGGGCGTCAACCTGGAGGATTTCATCCTGGTCGGGCTGCCTCCGCAGGAAGGCCTGACCTCGAAGCAGAGCCGCTCGCGGGACTACACGCCCAGCGACCCGGCGCGCACCGATCCGCGTGACTACAGTGATGACGTCAGCTATGGCGGCGCCGCGCATTACCGCGATTTCCTCGCCGAGCGCGTGCTGCCGATGATCGATGCGCGCTACCGCACCGATCCGGCACGGCGCGCCTATGCTGGCCATTCCTACGGCGGCCTGTTCGGCGCCTACGTGCTGACCACGCGTCCGGACATGTTCCGTACCTACATCCTGTCCAGCCCGTCGCTGTGGTTCGACAACCACCTTGTGCCGCGCCTGCAGGCCGAGGCCAGGGCGCCGACGCAGCCGACCACGGTGGTGCTGTCGGTGGGCAGCTTTGAAACGGTCAAGCCGGAACCGCGTTATTTCACCCGCAACGATATGCTGCGCCATAACGCCGAATTCGCAGAGCAGCTGCGCAACAGCGGGCGATCGTTGAAGGTGGAGAACATGGTGATCGACGACGAGGACCACTTCACGGTCTACCCGGACATGATCACCCGCGCGTTGTTGAAGGTGTTTCCGGGTACCGGGCCGTACAGCAGCGGTTGATCGGCGGTTGCAGCCACGCCGATGAGACGCGGATTCAGTAGATCCACGCCATGCGTGGATGAATGCCTCAGGCCGCCTGTGCGTCCGGTCCGGTCAGCACGCCCACGTCCGCGTGCCGGAAGCACAGGCGGATGGCATCCAGCAGTTCGCTCATGTTGTAGGGCTTGGGCAGGAAATGGATGCCGTCGCGCAGCTGTGGCAGCACGCGGTGCTGATCCATGCCCGAAGTGACCAGGATCGGCAGGTACGGATAAAGGTCGCGTACCTGGTTGGCGGCTTCAATCCCGCTCACCCGGCCCAGGTTGACGTCGGTGAACAGCAGGTCGAAGCGCTCACCGGCGGCCAGCAGGCCCAACGCGGCTTCGGCCGAGCTGACGCCCACCACGTGGCAGGCCTGGCTTTCCAGCGCCAGCCGGCTCAGTTCGCGGGTTTCCTCCGCGTCCTCGATCAGCAGGACGCGGGGTTCAACGTGGCGCTTGGACAGCAACATGACGCGACAACTCCGGACAGCAACGGTGAAAAGGCGCGCAAGTATGCGCAAGCCGGTAGTGATACCGGCGTGCACGGCAGGCTAAGTGGGCGTTACAGGCGTGTCGGGCGGCGACGACGCCTGTGCCAGGCCAGCGCGGCCACCGCCAGCAGGGCCGTGCCGATGCGCAGGCTGGTGGCCTGCCAGCCCAATGCGGTGGCGTCATCGAGGCTGAACACATTCCAGGCCAGGTTCATCGAAACGTGCAGCACCAGGCCGCACCACAGGGTGTCGCCGTCGAGGTGGTCGAGCCAGGCGAAGATGAAGCCACCGAAGGCGATCACCGCGCCGATGAACAGCGCGGTGCCACCGCCCTCGAAACCGCCGAAACCGAGCCAGTGCACCCAGCCGAACAGCAACGCCTGCGGCAGTGCGAGCAGGGGCCACGGGCCGCGCACGATCTTCACCAGCAGGATGAAACCCAGGCCGCGGAACAGCATCTCTTCGGCCACGGGGAACAGTACCGCGAGCATCGCTGCGTCCAGGACGGTCAGTGCGGTGTTAGGTGTGCCCAGCAGGGCCAGGCCGAGCCAGCAGGGCAGGCTGGCCAGCAGCACGCACAGCGGTCCGCTCCAGCCGCTGCCGTGCAGCCCGAGACTGGCGAACAGGCCCACGCCGCGGGGGCGCAGCAGCGCGGCCAGCAACAGCGCCAGCAGTACGGCCAGTGCATTGTCGAGCAGGCTACCGCCATAGGGGATGGGCAGCGCAGGAATCGGTGCACCGATGGCCGCGGCGATATCGCGCAGGTTCAGGCCAAGGCCAACGGCCAGCAGCACCAGCAACAGGCGCACCGGATTGGGCAGGCGGGACAGCATGGTCATGCGCGCACTCCCTGCGGGACAAGGCCGCAGTGTCGGGCCGGCCGCTTCCGCCGGCACGCGCCGGAAGTCCCTGTGCCATCGGTCATGTGTTGCCGCACAGTCATCGCAGGGCAGGTACAGTCGATGCCAGACCGACAGGAGCAATGCCCATGCTGTGCCCCGTATGCACGACCCAGACCCTGCAGATGGCCGAACGCCATGGCATCGAGATCGACTACTGCCCGGGTTGCCGTGGCGTGTGGCTGGACCGTGGCGAGCTGGACAAGATCATCGAGCGCGCCGGAGCGGCGGTGCCGCCACCTGCGCCTGTGCAGCAGCAGCGGGCTTCCACGCCGCCGCCGGTGATGCACCGTGACACGCGTCATCTCGGCCAGCGCTACGAAGACAACCGCGGCCAGCAGCATGGGCACGGCTACAAGAAAAAGAAGAAGGACAGCTTCCTGTCCGAACTGTTCGATTTCTGAGCGGTTCGCTCTTCGTAGAGTCGAGCTTGCTCGACTGCTCCGCTCTTCGTAGAGTCGAGCTTGCTCGACTGGCTGTTCCGACAGTAGTCGAGCAAGCTCGACTCTACGGGGCCGTGATCACGGCCGGCGCAGGATGAACTCGCGGTCGTGGGTCTCGCCGACGATGAATTCATACTCGCCCACCTTGCTGCAGCCATAGCGTGCGTAGAAGCGCTGCGCACCGAAGTTCTCTTCCCACACGCCCACCCACAGGGTGCGGCGCTGCGGGTGGTCCAGCCACGCCATGAACGCGTCCATCAGGCGCGCGCCATGACCGCCGTTCTGGTAGTCGGCCAGGATGTAGAAACGCTTCAGTTCAATGTCGCCCTCGCGTGCCTCGGCATGCGGCAGGGTGTTGGCACCGGCGGCCATGTAGCCGACCACGTTGCCGCCATCCATCAGCAGCCAGACCGCACTGCGTGGGTCGGACAGCTCGGCGCGCTGCGGTTCGCTGCTGTAGTGCGCCTGCAGGAAATCGCGCAGTTCCTGCGGCGGGTACGAGTCACCCCAGGTCTCGTTGTAGGTGGTGATGGCGATGGCCGACAGCGCTTCGACATCGGACAGGGTGGCGCGGCGGATCTGCAACGACATGGTGGGGCCTGCATTGGAACGTGGCGCAGTGTAGCCGGCCCCGGCGCCTGCCGGGGCTGGCGGTTGCTCACACTCCGCTGCTCAGAACCACATGCGCACGCCGGCCACCCAGCGCGTGTCGCGCGCGTGGTCACCGGCGTAATCGGCGGTGTCGCCAAACGTGCGTTCGTGGCTGATGCCGATGTACGGCGCGAAGCGGCGGCTGAACTCGTAGCGCAGGCGCAGGCCGGCTTCCACCTTGTTCAGGCCGCGGCCGATGCCGTACTCCGGTTCGTCCCTGGCCGCCACGGTGGCTTCCAGCAACGGCTGCAGGATCAGGCGATTGGTCAGCAGCACGTCGTACTCGACTTCGGCCTTGGCCAGTACCTGGCCGCCGGAGCCCATGTAGAGCGTGGCCGAGCTCTCGAACTTGTACGGCGCCAGGCCCTGGATGCCGAGCGCGGCCCAGGTGCGCGAGTCAGCCGGCCGGAAGTCCTGGCGCACGCCGATCAGCACGTCCCACCAGGGCGACACACTGCGGCCGTATAGGGCTTCCAGCGATGACGACTCGGTGCGGCCACGGCTGCGTTCGCCATCGGTGCGCAGCCACAGGCGATTGATGTTGCCGCCGATCCAGCCGGTCGCTTCCCAGGCCTGGCCGTTGCCGCTCTTGCCGTCCCAGTGTTCGAGGCGGTCGATCAGCAGCAGGCTGTTGATCTCCGGCGCATGTTCCATCGCGCCGTGTGCGATCGGTGGAAAGGCGGCGGCGCGGTCGGCGTCGGTCGGGATCGGGATCGGCTCGCGTGGCTCGGTCGGTGCAGGCGATCCGTGGCCCATCGCGGCGTGGTCCATCGTTGAATGATCCATCGAGGAATGATCCATCGTCGCCGGCTGCGTCGTACCGTGATCCATCTTCGAGTGATCCATCTTCGAATGATCAACCGGTTCGACCGGCGTCTTCGTGGCTTTCGCAGGCGCATCCATCGCGGCCATGTCATGGCCGGCATGCGACTGCGCGAATACCGGAAGTGCAGTCGCCAGGCCCAGGGCCAGCAGGCTGGGGGAAAGCAGTGTGCGGCTCATTCTTCGATCCTCACTTCGCGCATCATGCCTGCTTCCATGTGGTACAGCAGGTGGCAGTGGTAAGCCCAGCGACCGAGTGCGTCGGCGCGCACGCGATAGCTGCGGCGGGTGCCCGGCGGCATGTCGATGGTGTGCTTGCGCACCTGGAATTGGCCCTGTGCGTCTTCCAGGTCGCTCCACACGCCGTGCAGGTGGATCGGGTGCTGCATCATGGTGTCGTTGACCAGCACGATGCGCATGCGTTCGCCGTAGTTCAGCCGCAGCGGCTCGGCGCTGGCGAACGGGATGCCATCGAACGACCAGGAGAATTTCTCCATGTGGCCGGTCAGGTGCAGCTCGATCTCGCGGCCCGGTTCACGCCCATCCGGGTCCTCGAACAGGCTGCGCATCGCGCCGTAGGTCAGCACCTGGCGGCCGTTGTCGCGCAGGCCGATGCCCGGATCGTCCAGTCTGGGTTCGGTGGCTGAGCTCTGCATGTCCACCAGCGGGTTGTTGCGCTCGCTGGCCGGGTGCTTCGGTGCCTTGCTGGCGGTATCGCTGCCACCGCCATGTGCGCCGTGGCCCATGCTGGCACCGCAGCCGCCTTCCATGCTTTTCATCGCGGCCATGTCGTGGCCAGCGTGGCCGCCCATGTCATGCCCTGCCATGTCGTGCCCCATGTCCGACATCGTCAGCAACGGGCGCGGATCACGCGCCGGAATCGGTGCCTGCAGGCCATGGCGCACCGCCAGCGTGCCGGCGGCAAAGCCGGTGCGGCCCATGTCCTGGCAGAAAAGGGTGAACGCATCCTGGCCAGTGGGCTCCACCAGTACGTCATAGGTCTCGGCCGGTGCGATGCGGAACTCGTCGATGCTGACCGGATGGATGTACTGGCCGTCGGCGGCGACCACGGTCATCTTCAGCCCGGGGATGCGCACGTCGAAGTAGGTCATCGAGGCGCCGTTGATGAAGCGCAGCAGTACCTTCTCGCCGCTGCGGAACAGCCCGGTCCAGTTGCCGGCCGGCGCGGTACCGTTCATCAGGTAGGTGTAGGTGTGCGCGTTGATGTCGGAGATGTCGGTCGGGGTCATTCGCATCCGCCCCCACATGACACGGTCGGACAGTGCGGCCGACCAGCCGTCGCGTTTCACGTCGCGCAGGAGGTCCGGCAGCGTGCGCTTGTAGTAGTTGTCGTGCTCGGCGAGCTTCTTCATGCGCCGGAACAACGCACCCGGGTCCATGTCGGTCCAGTCCGACAGCAGGATCACGTGCTCGCGGTCGTGGTGGTACGGTGCCGGCTCGGCCGGGTCGATGATCAGCGCGCCGTACAGGCCGGCCTGCTCCTGGAACATCGAGTGGCTGTGGTACCAGTAGGTGCCCGACTGCTTGAGGTCGAAATGATAGTGGTAGGTCTCGCCGGGACCGATGCCGTTGAAGCTCAGGCCGGGCACGCCGTCCATGTTGGCCGGCAGCAGGATGCCGTGCCAGTGGATCGAGGTCGGGTGGCGCTGCAGCGTGTTGCGCACGAACAGGTCCACGCTCTGGCCTTCGCGCCAGCGCAGGATCGGTGCCGGCAGCGAGCCGTTGACGGTGATCGCCGGGCGGGTGCGGCCGGTGAAGTTGGCCAGCGATTCGCCGATGGACAGCTCGACGCGGGTGTCGCTGAGCACGGCGGGGGCGCCGGCCAGGCGCGGCGTGGACGTGGCGGCGGCGAGCGCGCGCTGCGGCACGCCGACGGCGGCAATGCCGGCGACGACGCCACCGGCGGCCAGGCCCTGCACGAACAGGCGGCGCGACGGCATGGGCACAGCGCCCGGGCCGGGGGGAATGCGGGTATTCATGGTGGTGACTCCAGACACGGATAGATGCCGGCAAACAGCCGGCTCTGGTGCGCAGCGCGCACGGTACGCGTGGAATCAGCCGATGGGAGGGCGCGAGATCGGCGGCAGTGGCGGCGCCGGGCGGCCATTGGCCGGCATCGGTTGCGGTGCCAGCGACAATGCCGGGCCGGCCAGGTACGGCAGGGGTTGCACCACCAGCAACGGGTGCTGCGCGCAGCTGCGCACGCAGTCCTTGATCTGGCAATGGGCGTCGTGGGCGGGGGCCTTGGCCTGCGGAGCCTGTTCGGCCTGCATGCCGGCGTGGTGGTGGCAGTCGGCCTCGCCGTCTTCGGCGGCGGCGGCCACGGCATGGGCCATCCGGCCCATCTCCTCGTGACCACTGGCCATGGCCGCGTTCAGCCCGTTGAGCAACAGGCTGAGCATGAGCACGACACGGAGCAGGGTCGAGGCCAGGGACATGGACGCCAATTTAGCCGCAAGCGGGCGCGGATGCACTTCTGGCTGAATGGCCGGTTCAAGGTTGGAGCAGCACCAGGGTGGGATTTGTAGCGTCGAGCTTGCTCGACTGCTCCTGGCGTGGAATCAACAGCAGTCGAGCAAGCTCGACTCTACAAACGGGATCGCCATTACCCTTCCTCGCGCACGATCTCCACCAGGCGCGGGCCGTAGCGGCTGAGCTTGGTGCCGCCGATGCCGCCGACCCGGGCCAGTTCATCCAGGCTGGTCGGGCGCTGCTCGGCGATGTTGCGCAGGGTGCTGTCGTGGAAGATCACGAAGGCCGGCACGTTCTGTTCACGCGCCAGTTCGGCGCGCAGGCCGCGCAGGGCGTTGAACAGGGCAAGGTCCTGCGGCAGCACCGACAGGCCGGTGCGCTGCGCGCTGCGTTCGCGGCCGCTGCTGGTGCTGGCGGCATCGCGGCGCATGCTGATCTGGCGGCGGCCGGTCAGTACGGCGCGGCTGGCATCGGTCAGGCGCAGGCCGCCGTGGCCTTCGCTGTCCACTTCCAGCAGGCTGGCGGCCACCAACTGGCGGAACACGCTGCGCCAGGTGCGCGCATCCAGGTCGCGGCCGATCGCATAGGTGCTCAGCTTGTCGTGGCCCTGCTGCTTGACCTTCTCGTTCTCGCTGCCGCGCAGGATGTCGATCAGATGGCCGACGCCAAAGCGCTGGCCACTGCGGTAGACGCAGCTCAGCGCCTTCTGTGCGGGGACGGTGGCGTCCCAGGCGGCCGGCGGGGTCAGGCAGTTGTCGCAGTTGCCGCAGGGCTGCGGATAGGTCTCGCCGAAACCGGCCAGCAGCACCTGGCGGCGGCACTGCATGGATTCGCAGTAGCCCAGCAGGTGGTCGAGCTTGGAACGCTCCAGCTGCTTGCGCTCTTCGCTGGCCTCGGACTGCTCGATCATCTGCTTGAGCAGCACTACGTCGCCCAGGCCATAGCACAGCCAGGCCTCGGCGGCCTCGCCATCGCGGCCGGCGCGGCCGGTTTCCTGGTAATAGCCTTCCATCGACTTGGGCAGGTCGGTATGCGCCACGAAGCGCACGTCCGGCTTGTCGATGCCCATGCCGAAAGCGATGGTGGCGCACATCACGATGCCGTCTTCGCGCAGGAAGCGGCGCTGGTTGTTGGCGCGGACCTCCGGCGGCAGGCCGGCGTGGTAGGGCAGGGCATTGAAGCCCTGGCCGCAGAGGAATTCAGCGGTTTCCTCGACCTTGCGCCGTGACATGCAGTAAACGATGCCGGCCTCGCTGCGGTGGCCACGCAGGAAATCGGTCAGCTGCTTGCGGGCGTTGTCCTTCTGAACCACGGTGTAACGGATGTTGGGACGGTCGAACGAGCTGACGAAGTGGCGGGCCTCGGCCAGGTCCAGGCGCTCGGCGATCTCGCGTTGGGTGGGCGGGTCGGCGGTGGCGGTCAGCGCGATGCGCGGAATGTCCGGCCAGCGCTCGTGCAGGACGGTCAGCTGGCGGTATTCGGGGCGGAAATCGTGGCCCCACTGCGACACGCAGTGCGCCTCGTCGATGGCGAACAAGGAGATGTGGCTGCGTGACAGCAGCGACAGGAAGCGGCCGGTCAGCAGGCGCTCGGGCGCGACATAGAGCATGTCCAGTTCGCCGGCCAGAAGTTCGCGTTCGACGCGACCGGCGGTTTCGGCGTCCAGGGTCGAATTCAGGTACTCGGCGCGCACGCCGAGCTGGCGCAGCGCCTCGACCTGGTCCTGCATCAGCGCGATCAGCGGCGAGATGACGATGCCGCAACCGTCACGCAGCAGGGCCGGCACCTGGTAGCACAGCGATTTGCCGCCGCCGGTGGGCATCAGCACCAGGGCATCGTGACCGGCAGCCACGTGCTCCACGATGTCCTGCTGCGGACCACGGAAGTCGTCGTAACCAAAGACGCGTTGGAGCAGGTCGTGCGCGGGACGGGAAGCCATCCGGGTAGTTTACCCCGGCGGGGGGGCTCGGCAGGGCTGCGCCCTGCACCTGCTCCAGGCCAGATCAACGTCAAAGGCAACAGCTGGCTCTGGGGTGTCTGCTGGTTGGGC